>CAZBSB010000108.1:0-1954 GCA_964494535.1 uncultured Rhodospirillales bacterium | reverse complement strand
GTCCGGCTCCACCTGCTGCAGTAGCTCTCCGGTGCGCCGCTCTTCTGGCCCGCGCACATCGGCGCCGAAGCCGATGGACGAACCGCGACCACGTTGCGAGATGATCTTCTCCAAACCGGCAAAAGCGCCGCCACAGATGAAGAGTATGTTCGTGGTATCAACCTGCAGGAATTCCTGCTGAGGGTGCTTCCTGCCGCCTTGCGGGGGCACGGAGGCCACCGTGCCTTCCATGATTTTCAGCAAGGCCTGCTGTACGCCTTCGCCCGACACGTCGCGGGTGATGGAGGGGTTATCAGACTTGCGGCTAATCTTATCCACCTCGTCAATATAGACGATGCCGCGCTGTGCCCGCTCGACATTATAATCAGCGGCCTGCAGCAGCTTGAGGATGATATTTTCAACGTCCTCACCGACATAACCGGCCTCGGTGAGCGTCGTGGCATCCGCCATGGTGAAAGGCACGTCAATGATGCGCGCCAGCGTCTGCGCCAGCAGCGTCTTGCCGCTGCCGGTCGGCCCAACCAGCAGGATATTCGACTTTGCCAACTCGACATCCGACTGCTTGCCACCATGGGCTAACCGCTTGTAATGATTGTGCACGGCGACCGACAAGACACGCTTGGCATGTTCCTGGCCGATGACGTAATCATCCAGCACCTGCTTGATATCCTTGGGCGAAGGCACCCCTTCGCGCGACTTGACCAGCGTGGTTTTGCTCTCTTCACGGATGATGTCCATGCAGAGTTCCACGCACTCATCGCAGATGAATACCGTAGGCCCGGCAATCAGCTTGCGCACTTCATGCTGGCTTTTGCCGCAGAAAGAACAATAAAGCGTGTTCTTACTATCTGTCCCTGCCGACTTCGTCATTCAGACAACCCGCCTTCCTGCTTCCACAACGCCACACAACAGCTTGGTTACCACAATTAACGATAGCTAGGGTTGACCACAGTGTCCAGACTGGCAACCCTAATATTTAGAAATATTCCATGGCACTGCCCCAGAACAACGCCAACACGCTGAATCTAGGCCGTTTATAGTTACCGGAGTCTTAAGCGAAAATTGATCAGTCCTGCGATGGTATCGCTGCGGCAACTGTGGAATGGTCAATCGCTTCACTGCGGCTGCGGCAGAGCCCTCAGGGCATCTTGCTGCAGAATGCTCACGGAGACTTCATTGACCTTCTTCCACAAGATCCGCGTATGGCCACGCAACACCTGCACCCATTTTTGACCGGACTTGGTCTTGAAAAAATCGGCAAAGGCGCGCAGCTCCTCGTCCTTGATACCGGAATAGACAAAATCCATGGCATAGACCATCTGCTCCGGCGCGTCGCGCTGCGACGTCAGAATGCCAGATTTTGCCTGCAACAGAGTCGCCTGATCCTTCACCACAGTGGTGAGTATTTCGAGAAAATCGTCAAGCACCAGGCGTTGCGTAGCAGAAGCCCGGCTGACATCGTCGAGTTCACGAAAAATTTCGGTGCGATCAAAGTCACGCACCCGCGATGCGCCGCTGACTGCCGCATCCTGCAGGCTCTTCAAACCGTCCTGCGTCGTCGCGGCGCGATCCGCCAGCACGATTTTTTTTCCTGTTTCGCTATTATACCAAGCCAACACCGCTTGCTTCGCTTCTGCGTCAATATACTTGCGAATATCAGCCCGCACCATGCCAATAAGCGCGTCAACGATACCAGAATCGTTCACTTTTTGTGCCATGTTTAAGCGGTCTTCATCCGTCATCTTGGGTCGCGACCGTTCCACGGCGGCATGAACCAAGCTGGGCGCTGTGGCGATGCTGCTGCTGAGGCCAGAAATCGCCATTAAATCATCAATATCCTTATCGCTATAAACGCTGCCGGTGGCCTTGCCTCCCATGTCAACAGCGGCCATGGCCGGCACAAGCGGCATCCAGGCCAGTGCCGCGGCAAGCAGCAATCCAGCGACCAGCAACC
>CAZBSB010000107.1:6583-8100 GCA_964494535.1 uncultured Rhodospirillales bacterium | reverse complement strand
CATCGGCCTAGCTGGCGCCGGCAAAAGCGGCAAGTCAGCCGAGATTTATTTCGAACTGCGCCGCAAGGGCGAGCCGATTAATCCCTTGGTCAGCCGCAAGCGGCAAACCTGAATATCATTTCAAGCGGCGCGGACGCGCACATAGCGGCCGGGCGCGTCTTCCAGCACCGGCGCGGCGACAGGCTTGGCGGGAATGGCGGCGCCCTGATGCTGCTTCAGCCATTCAAACCACGCCGTCCACCAGCTGCCCGTGTGCTGCTTGGCGTCGTTCAGCCACGCACTGGGGGTAACAGGCAAGGCGTCGTTCGTCCAATAGCCGTATTTGTTGTTGGCCGGCGGGTTAATGACGCCGGCGACATGGCCGGAACCGGAAAGCACGAACGTCACGTCTCCGCCATAAAGCTGCGTCGCGGCATAGGTTGATTGCCAAGGCGCGATATGGTCTTCGCGCGTGGCCAGCAAAAAGCTGGGCGTGGTAATGGTGCGCACATCCAGCGGCGTGCCATCCAGCACGATGCCGCCGGGTTCGATCAATTTGTTGTGCTGATACATCTGCCGCAGATAAAAGCTGTGCATAGCTGCAGGCATATTGGTGGCGTCCGCGTTCCAATAGAGCAGATCGAACGGAAACGGCTCTCTGCCTAGCAGATAGTTGTTGACGACGAACGACCAGATCAGATCATTGGCGCGCAACATGCTGAAGGTCTGCGCCATGATGCGGCCATCCAGATAGCCTTTCTCCGCCATCTGCTGCTCCAGATATTGCAGATGATCTTCCGCCACAAAAATGCCGAGGTCACCGGGCTCGCTGAAATCCACCAGCGTGACGAGATAGGTCGCGCTCGCCACGCGGGGCAGGGCGGCGGCGCGTTCTGGCCGCGCCTGTAAATAAGCCAGCAGACAGCTGAGCAAAGTGCCGCCCAGGCAATAGCCCAGCACATTTACGTCAGCGGCGCCGGTGCGGCGTTTGATTTCGCTCAAGGCCGCGATGGGGCCTTCCTGCATATAGGCGTTGAAATCCTTGTCCGCCATCGCAGCAGTGGGGTTTGCCCATGAAATCATAAAGACCGTATGCCCCTGCTGCAGGCAATGGCGTACGAAGGAGTTTTTCTCCCGCATGTCCAGAATATAATATTTGTTGATCCAGGGCGGGATGATGAGCAGCGGCACGGCGTGAACCGTCGGCGTCTGCGGCTCATACTGGATCAGCTGCATCAAATCATTCTCAAACACCACCTTGCCCGGCGTGGCCGCGATGTTTTCGCCGAGACGGAAAGCGTTCTGATCCGTCATGCTGATCTGCAGCTGGCCTTTACCGCGCTCCAAATCCTGCAGCAGATTGTTCAGGCCTTTGACCAGATTGTCGCCGCCTGTCGCCGCCGTGGCGCGCAGCACTTCCGGGTTGGTGAACAGGAAGTTGGTGGGCGCCATCGCGTCAATGAACTGCCGAGTATAAAAGGCCAGGCGGCGCTGCGCTTCGGGGTCAAGCTCTTCGTTATCCAGCACTTCCTTTTGCA
>CAZBSB010000107.1:1646-6573 GCA_964494535.1 uncultured Rhodospirillales bacterium | reverse complement strand
CACTGCGCGGTCAGCAGATAGCTTTGCTTTATGAAGTCAAACAGCGTGTTGCGCGACCACGCCTCGTCAGCGAAGCGCTTGTCATTGGGCGGCGTCTCCACCACCGTCTCATAGGGTTGCCCCATGAAGCGGCGCGTGGTGTTTTGCCACAGCCGCATATAATCCTGCCACAGCCCCATCTGGGCGTTCATAAGCCTTTGCGGGTTTTGCCAAATCTGCTGCGACATCTGCAGCCAGGGCGCCGCCAGATTGGCCATCTGCGGGTTGATCTCCGGCGCCGCGGGCGGGTTCAGCTGCATCCGCTCCAGAAAAGCGCGGATGAGCGGCTGGCTTTTTTCCATGAGGTTGAACATGGCCTGCCCCAGCGCCACGGGGTCGGGTAGGTGACCCTTCTCGTCCGGCTCCGGCGCGGCTTGCGGTGCCGCGGCTGTGGCGGCTTTGGGTGGTTCAGGTGTTGCTGTTTCCTTATCGCTAATCGGTTCAGGCGGTGGTGCTTCGGCGGCTACCGGTGGCGGCGGCGCAGGCTGCACATCAGGCTCAGGTACCGGTGTTGGCTCTACTGGTTCCGGCAGCATCGGCTCCGGCGCTGAAACAGGCACCGCATCAGGCAGCGCAGGGAATGGCACAGGTTCAGGTGTCTGCGGCGTGACGGTGTCTTCTACATCTTCATCATGCCGCACTTCGCGCATGGCGTCCTTGCTGGCGAAAACCGGCTTGGGGCGGGGCGTGGCCACGAATTCGCGGATCATCTGCAGCCGCGCCGCCGTAAGCTCGGCGTCGGTCAAAGGGGCTTTCTTCTTGTTGAGATTGGCGTTACTGTCTTCTTCGGACATGCAGACACCTGAGTGAAGGGTGCGAATTCAGGCAGAATGTGATGGTCATGGCATACGGCAATTTTTGGCAAAAGACCACGATTTTTCAAAATGCTGCGCTGTTTTTCGTATGCGTTGCCTTAACGGCTTGTGCCGACTGGCAAATTTTGAACGACCTGACCGGCGAGCCGGCGCCGGGGCCGATGGCGAACCGCGCCGGCATCCTGCGCGTGGATAGCCGTGAAGCCGTGTGGCCGAACCTCGCCAGCGTGCCGGCGCGGCCGGCGCCGATGCCGCCGAAGGCGCAGCGCGACGCGAAGCTGCAGGCGTTGGAAGCGCAGCGCCGCGCTGGCCTGGACATGCTGCAAGCACCACCGGCTGCCGCCACCGCTTCCGCCCCTTAGGGGCTGAGCGCAATCTTCCCTTATCACCAATCGCCAAACTTCAACAACAAAGCACCTTTCGCGCCGCAACATTGGCCGCTAGAAAGGAATCCGGTCAAAGGACACGCCATGAACAACGAAGAGTTTTATCGCATCAAGCGCCTGCCGCCTTATGTGTTCGCGCAAGTCACCGGCATGAAGCAGGCAGCGCGCGCGGCTGGCGCCGATATCATTGACCTCGGCATGGGGAATCCGGATCAGCCCACGCCGACGCATATCGTAGAAAAGTTGGTGGAGACGGTGCGCGACCCCAAGACGGCGGCGGGGTCGCGCGCGATGTCGTTCCCGGCCTGCGCCGCGCGCAGGCGGCCTATTACAAACGTCGCTTCGACGTGGAGATTGACCCGGAAACCGAATGCGTGATGACGCTGGGTTCCAAGGAAGGGCTGGCGAACCTGGCGCAGGCCATCACCTCGCCGGGCGATACCATCATCGTGCCCAACCCGTCCTATCCCATTCATCCGTTCGGCTTCATCCTGGCCGGCGCCGCGCTGCGGCATATTCCGGTGGGGCCCGGCTATGACTTCATGGAGCTGTTCAAGCGGGCGGTGAAGCACAGCATTCCCAAGCCGCTGTGCGTTATTCTTTCCTATCCTTCCAACCCGACCGCGCAGGTGGTGGATCTGGAATTTTATCGCCAGGTGGTGGAATTCTGCCGCGAACAGCAGATTTATATCATCTCAGACGTCGCTTATTCCGAGTTGTATTTTGACGGCAATCCGCCGCCTTCCGTGCTGCAGGTGCCGGGCGCCAAGGAGATCGCCATCGAATTCACCACACTGAGCAAGACTTATAATATGCCAGGATGGCGCGTGGGTTTCGGCGTCGGTTGCCGCAAATTGATCGCGGCACTGACGCGCTTTAAGTCCTATGTGGATTACGGCGCCTTCACGCCCATCCAGGTGGCGGCGGTGACGGCGTTGAACGGGCCGCAGGAATGCGTAGGGGAAATCCGCGCGATGTATAAAGAACGGCGCGATGCGCTGATCGAAGGGTTGAAGCAGGCGGGGTGGGATGTGCCGCCGCCGCCCGCCACCATGTTCTGCTGGGCGCCGATACCGGAGCCGTTCAAGCATCTCGGTTCGCTGGAGTTCGCTAAACTGCTGATCAAGGAGGCGCAGGTCGCCGTCTCGCCGGGTATCGGCTTCGGTGAATATGGCGACGGGCATGTACGCATGGCGCTGATCGAAAATCCGCATCGGTTGCGCCAGGCTTGCCGCAGCATCAAGCAGTTTCTCAACGGCAAGGCGTGATGCGGATGCCATCGTCAACGCCGTTGCGCATCGGAATCGTCGGGCTGGGCGCCGTGGGGCTGGCCACGGTGCAGATTTTGCAGGAGCAGGCCGGGCTGCTGGCGGCGCGGGCTGGGCGCCGGCTGGAGATCGTGGCCGTGTGCGCGCGCAACGCGACGCGGGAGCGCGGCGTGGATTTGTCGGCCTATCGTTGGCACGACGACGCGCTAACCTTACCGCAGGCGCCGGATATTGACGTGATCGTCGAACTGGTAGGCGGGGCGGACGGCATGGCGCGCGCGCTGCTGACCGCGACGCTGCAGGCTGGCAAGGCGGTAGTCACGGCCAACAAGGCGCTGCTGGCGGCGCATGGCACGGCGCTGGCCGCGATTGCCGAAAAGACCGGCGCGCCCTTGGCGTTCGAGGCGGCAGTGGCCGGCGGTGTGCCGGTCATCAAGGCGTTGCGCGAGGGGCTATGTGCCAATCGCCTGACCGGCATTCGCGGCATCTTGAATGGTACCTGCAACGATATTCTGTGCCGCATGGCACAGGAGGATTGCGATTTCGCCGATGCGCTGAAAGCGGCGCAGGAAGCGGGTTTCGCTGAATCCGACCCCACGCTGGATATTGACGGCTATGACGCCATGCAGAAAATCGCGCTGCTGGCGATGATGGGCTTCGGCATCAAGTTCGACACGGCGCAGATTCACCGCAAAGGCATCCGCAATATTCAGCGGCATGACGTGCTGCAGGCGCGGCGCGACGGCAAAATGATCAAACTGGTGGCCAGCGCCACGCGGCAGGGCGACAAATTCCATATCAGCGTGGCGCCGGAAATGCTGCTGCTGGCCGACCCGCTGGCGGCGCTGCCCGGCGCCATGAACGCCGTAACGCTGCGCGGCAACCTGGTGGGCGCCATCACCCTGACGGGAGCCGGGGCAGGGGGCGTGCCCACCGCGTCCGCCGTGGTGGCGGATTTGGTTGATCTCGCGCAAGGCCGCATCACGCTGCCCTTCGGCGTGCCGGTGGAGCAACTGCAGGCTGTGACCTTGTCATGATTATGCGCTGTTTCCGCTTTTGCGGGAGTGACACCGGGATTATTCAGTTCAGTCGAATCGGTTGACGGAGTTTTTTCATGCATGACATTCGTTTCATCCGCGAGAATCCAGCGGCATTTGACGCCGCGCTAGCACGGCGCGGGCTGGCGTCGCAGGCTGAAGCTATTCTGGCCATGGATGCAACGCGCCGCAAAAGCCAGACGCAGTGGCAAGACCTGCAGGCCATGCGCAACGCGCTGTCGCAGCAAATCGGCGGCGTGAAGAAAAGCGGTGGCGACGCGGCGGCGCTGATGGCCGAGGTCGCGGCGCTGAAGCAGCAGATGGAAGCCTTGGAAGTCGAAGAAAAAGCGCAAGCCAGCGACTTGAATGATGTGTTGGCAACCATTCCCAACTTGCCGGCGGCCGATGTGCCGGACGGTAAAGACGAGCATGACAATAAAGAATTAAAACGTATCGGTGAACCGCCACGGCTCAATTCCGCTAAACAGCATTTCGAACTGGGTGAGGCGCTGGGGCAGATGGACTTCGCCACGGCGGCCAAACTTTCCGGCGCGCGCTTTACGCTGCTGCGCGGCAATCTCGCGCGCCTGGAGCGCGCGCTGGGCAACTTCATGCTCGATATTTTGACGCAAGAATTTGCCTATGAAGAAACCAGCCCACCACTAATGGTGCGCGAAGACATTATGTATGGCACGGCGCAATTGCCGAAATTCCGCGATGATCAATTTAAAGCGACAACTTTTGATTTTGATGCATATGAGAATCTCAAGAAGCACTTTTTTGGCAAAAATACACTTCCACTTATAACACCTGAAAATGTTCAACATGTGGAGGCATATGTAAAGAATGTTCAAGAAATGCCAGAAAAACTACTCTGGCTCATCCCCACCGCCGAAGTGCCGCTGACCAATATCGTCAATGGTGAAATCGTGGATGTCGCCAAATTACCGCTGCGCTTCACGGCGCGGACGCCGTGTTTTCGGGCAGAGGCTGGCGCCGCCGGCAAGGACACGCGCGGGATGATCCGCCAGCACCAGTTTGACAAGGTGGAGATGGTGAGCATCACCACGCCCGACCAGTCCGAAGCCGAGCATGAGCGCATGACGCGCTGCGCGGAGACGGTGCTGGAGCGGTTGGGGCTGCCCTACCGGCGCATCGTGCTGTGCACCGGCGACATGGGGTTCGCCGCGCGCAAGACCTATGATCTGGAGGTCTGGCTGCCGGGGCAAAACGCCTACCGCGAGATTTCCAGCTGCTCCAATTGCGGCGATTTCCAGGCGCGGCGGATGAACGCCCGTTTCAAGCCGCCGGGCGCAAAAGAGACACAATTCCTGCATACGCTTAACGGCTCGGGCGTGGCGGTCGGACGCTGCCTGGTGGCC
>CAZBSB010000107.1:0-1636 GCA_964494535.1 uncultured Rhodospirillales bacterium | reverse complement strand
CGGATCCGGTCTCGCAATCGGTCGAACGCTCGTGGCCATTATGGAAAACTACCAGAATCAGGACGGTTCGATTAGCATACCCGAATCGTTACGCCCTTATATGGGCGATCAGGAGGTCATCCGATGAAGCGTTCCTTGTGTGCGTTGGCTTTGGCGGTCTTGCCGCTCGGCGCTTGCAGTTCCTGGTTCGAGAGCAGCCAGCCTTATCTGCAGACCACCAGCAATCTCGTGCCGGGGCAGCGCGTGGTGGCCAATGAGAAAACCACGGCCTATGGTCTGGCGCGCAAATATAACGTGCCGATGAACGACGTGATTGTTCTCAACCGCATCCCTTCGCCCTATGTGATATGGCCCGGGCAGGAAGTGACGCTGCCGGCGGGCAGCGGCCTGGCCAGCAACTATGCCAGTGCCCAGCAGGCGCCCACTGGATATACGGCGCCGCAGGTGGCCAGCCGCTTTGCCGCCATGCCGAATTATGGCGACCCCGTGCGGCTGCAAGATACGCCGCCGGTGCAATATCCCACGCAGACCATGCCCTCCGTCAGCCGCAACCCGCGCTATGCCGCGAACACGCCGGCCTATGACAATTATGTGCCCAACATGGCGCGCAGCGAGGCGATTGAAACCAGAGAATTGCCGCAGCCGCGCCAATATGCCGCGGCGGGTCATAGCAGCTTGGGTGAGATAGACACCAAAGCCGAGCAAGCGATTGCGGACTTCGCGCCCAACGAGCGGTTCCTGTGGCCGGTGGAAGGCCCCGTGCTGATGGCTTATGGCCCGCGCCGCAGCGGCGGTGACAATGACGGCATCAATATCGCCGCGCCGCGTGGCACGCCGGTTTCCGCGGCCGCCAACGGTGTGGTGGTCTTTGCCGAACGCCAAGGCAATTACGGCAATCTGGTGCTGATCCGGCACGGTAACGGCTTTGCCTCCGCCTACGCTCATCTGGAAAAAATCATCGTCGAGAAAGACATGGTGGTGCAGAAGGGCGATATGATCGGCACCGTGGGCAGCAGCGGCAAAATCAAAGGCCCGCAGCTGCATTTCCAGGTGCGGCGCAGCAGTAAAGCGGTTGATCCCGAGCGTTATTTGCCGGAGCGACCCGACCCGAATCCCTATTAACCAGTTCCGGCGGTTTGCCGCCGCCGTCCGGTTGACATCCCTGCCGAAACAGTCAACAAAGGGCGCTTCCGGCACGCCATGCTGGCGGCGCCGCTCTTCACGTTGAGACAAACCCATGCAAGTCAATGCCAATACGCTCCGCAAGGGGCATGTCGTGGAATATAACAGCAAGCTCTATGTCGTCATCCGCTCGGAAATCACCATTCCCGGCAAAGGCAACGCCATCGTCCAAGTGGATATGAAGGATATCCGCACGGGTGTGAAGACCGAGGTGCGCTATCGTACGCAGGAAACTGTGGAGCGGGTGCAGGTCAATGAGCAGGACATGCAATATCTGTTCAGCGAAGGCGACATGTTCACCTTCATGGATCAGGAATCCTTCGAGCAGATGACGATTCCCCGCGATGTGATCGGCGATCCGGCGGTTTATCTGCAGGACGGCATGGTCTGCTCGGTCAAGAGTTTCGAGGGCGCGGCGCTGGCTGTGGAACTACCGCCCAGCGTGGTACTGACG
>CAZBSB010000106.1:412-8223 GCA_964494535.1 uncultured Rhodospirillales bacterium | reverse complement strand
CAATAATCCTTCACGCGCTCATAGATGAGACTACGTCCGGCATCCACCTTCGCCACTTTATAGGGCCCGCTGCCCAGCGGCGGCGTCAACGTGGTGGCGGTGAAATCCTTACCCTCCCAATAATGCTTGGGCAGCACCGACATTTCCGCTACCTCCAGCGGCAATTGACGATTACTGCCGTCCTTGAAGGTGAATTTGACGGTGTGCGCGTCCGGCGCCTCCACCTTCGTCACGTCGCGATAGACCACGCGATAGGATGGCTGGCCTTTTTCCCGCAGCATATTGAAGGTAAAGACCACATCTTCAGATGTGATGGGGTGGCCGTCATGGAAGCGCGCTTCCGGCCGCAGGGTGAAGCTGACCCAGCTTCTGTCCGGCGGCACGGTGATGCTGGAAGCGATGACGCCATAGACCGTCAACGCCTCGTCCTTCGCCCGTTCCATCAAGGTCTCAAACGGCAGGTTGGAGCCAGCGGCAGGCACGCCCTTGAAGATAAAGGGATGCAGATTATCGAATGTCGGCATCGCGCCCAGGCGCAAGGTGCCTCCCTTGGGCGCATCGGGATTCACATAGTCATAATGCGTAAAGCTGGCCGGATATTTCGGCTCGCCATGCAGCGCCAACCCGTGAACCGGTGCCGGCGCAGTTGGCGCGGGCCGTGCGGCGGTCTCAGCAAAAGCCGCACTGTGCCAAGCCATCCCGGCAAACAGGCCGAAAGCGGCCAGCAACAACCGCATCACGCGGCCTGGTTGCTGGCGACTTCAGCCAGCTTCTGCCAGCGCAGGTTGGATTGGAAATGTGCGTGGATCAGGTCCAGCCATTCGCGGCGGTGCCAATCGGCGATCACGGCGCTGGGCAGCGCCAGGAAGCGCTGGCGGTCTATCGTCAAAAATCCGTCCATGGCGATTTTACGGCCGCCGGCCAGCGTAACGGAAATATCGCCGGGTTGGAGCAACTGCTTTTCTTGCAAGGCGCGCACAAACGCTTCCGTCACTTCGCCCTGCTGGCGCAAGGCCATGCAGAAATCCAAGGTGCGCTTGGTAAAGTCAGACGGCTCGTCCTTGTCGAACAGCGGCAGTTCGCCCTTGTCGGAAAGCTGCGGCGCTTTTTCTTCCAGGCACAGCACCAGCTGCTTGCTGTCCGGGTCTTCTACCAGAATAAAGGGGTAGCGGCGCACATAGGCCGGAATATAGCTGCGGTTGAGCCACAGACCCGTCTGCTTCTCCAGCATCAGGTTCTTATCCAACTCCAGACCAACCACGGCCACCGGCACCGGCGTGGGACCGGGCGCGAAGACGATGGGGTAGTCGCCTGCGGCATACGGAAATTCATCCGTCACCAGCGGAATGGCGTTGGTGCCGCCGCTGAAACGGAAATTCGGCGTCTGATGTGCTTTCAGGTTCGCATCCTGAGCGCGGTCAAGCGCGCGAATTTGCTTATAAAAGAGCGGCAGGGGAGGGGCGGCGGGCGTTTCAGCCATGGCAAAAACCTCAGGTTAAAGGGCGGCGGCAGTTTGGGGGCTGGCCTCCGGCCTGTCAAGCCGTTCCCACAGGCGCCTGAACGGCTTATAGTGGATTTTCAACCCTGCAAAGTAGGCCGATGTCCCTAGCCCGCAAATATCGCAGCACTTTCTTCATTTTCCCGGCTTTTCTGCCGCTCTTGGAACTGTTGCCCTGGGCGTTGACGCTTCTTGGCGCTGTGGCGGGCGGCACGCAGGCTGTGAGCAAGACCGTCTGGCAACGGCCATGGCTGCGCTGGAGCCTATTGGCGCTGGCCTTGGGGCTAGGCGCGACGGGCGGCTGGTTGTTGTGGGAACGGTATGGCAACCGGCCGGATGCGACCACCGGTTCCACGCTGGATCAGAACCCTCCACGCCTGGAACAGCATCAGCCGCCACCGGAGCGGCCGCTGGCCTTGCAGGACGTCTCGCCGCTCACGCTGCTCTGGACGGTGCCGGCGCCGGAAGAGAATTTGGGCAAACCTATCGTCGCAGATGGCGTGTTCTATGTCGGCACGTTGAACGGCACGTTTGACGCGTTGCGTGCTACCGATGGCCAGCGGCTGTGGACGCTGCATAAAAAAGAACCGGTATTCACCGCACCGACCGTCACGGCGCAGCGCGTTTATGTGGGGGAGGGGCATCATTACTCCACCTCATCCGCGCTAACAGCGCAGAGCAAAGACGGCACGGTGCTGTGGTCGCGGCGGGTGCGCAGCCACATCGAATCCTATCCGGCGGTGGATGAAGCCGGCAACCGGCTATGGATCAGCGGCGGCGATACCGGCCTGTGGGGTTTGACGGCCTCCAGCGGCAAATTGCGCTGGTGGGCGCAGATCGGCGATATGGACGTGCCGCCGCTCTATCATGACGGCCGCTTGTTCGCCGTGGCGAAGCCGGACGCGGACAAGGTGGGCGCGGTGGCGCAGGAGCTTGACCCCGATAGCGGCAAGGTGTTGTGGACGTTGAATCTCGACGGCGACCGGATGGGCAGCCTGCTGCCAGACGGCAAGGGCAATTTTTATCTCGGCACCGCCAAAGGGCAGGTGGGCGTGGTGAAGCCCGGCAATGCCGGCTGGGCGCACGGCGTGAGCATGGCGGGCAAGCTGCTGTGGAGTGTCAAGCTGTCGGCCATGGCGATGCCAGAGGGTGCGATCAGCGCGGACAAGAGCCTGCTGTTGTTCGCGCTGCAGGATGGGCGCGTCATCGCGCTGCGGACGGCGGATGGCACTACGGCCTGGGAAGCGCAGATCGGCAGCGAGATTCAAACCGACATCGCGTTGATCGAGGATGTAACGCCGCCGATGGTCGCGGCGGTGGCGCGGGATGGCAGCGTCAGCATCCGTGAACTGGCGACGGGGAAGGAGCGGCACCGCTTGAGCGTGGAGCGCGGCGATTCCAACCCCGCTTATGGCGGCGGCATGTTCTTCGTCGCCACGCCCAACAGCATCCGCGCTTATAGCGGCTGGGGCAAGCGGCCATGACAGAGACGCTGTGGCTGCGCTTCGCGCAGGATTCCTCGCTGCCGCCGCGTTTGGACACGGCGCAGCAGGCGAAACTGGAAGAAGTTTTTGCCGCCGATAATCCGCAGTCACATTGGCGCCAGGCGCTGCGGCGCTGCGGGTTGAGCGCGCCGGATTGTCCGGAAGGCATGCTGCGCTGGCTGCAAGGCGCACCTTATTTCAACTGGTCGGCGATGACGCAGGCGGTGAGCGCCGGCAGCCTGGTGCCGGTGCCGGATGGCGACAGCTTCACCTATAAGGAAAATTACCGGCTGGGTGCCCTGTTCGGGATGCTCAAGGCGCAATGGCGGCTTTCCGGTTATGTGCAGCGACAAACTGATGCATCCACACCGCTGCCTGAAAAGCTAGAGGACAAACTTACGGAAAGCCTCGCCCTCGGCTGCGCCATTCTGGGGCTGACGATGCGGCTGCCGGGCAAGCAGCAAAGCCTGCTGCAGGATGGGTTGGCGGATAGCAGCCAAGCGCCGGTAGCGTTTCGTGGCGTCTTGACGCAAATCAAGCAATTGCAGGCGCGGCGTAACATTCTGTCATCCGCCTGGGCGCAATTGTTCGATCAGGTGAAGCCGAGCGACTGGCAGCCGGACGGGCTGCCATTACTTTTCTGGGGCGCGGCTCCTGAGCTAGTAGAAAATGTAGGCGCCGCGCAATCCGCCGCACCTGGCGCGCCACTAACCGACGGCGTGCCGCTCGCCGAACAGAGCGTTTGGCGCGGCATCACCGTGGTGGGGCAGGCGGCGGTGACGGGACGGGCATTGCTGGTACGTGACGATACCGACATCGCGGCTGTAAAAGCCACCACGGAGCCGCTAGTACTGGTGTTCCCGCTGGCACGGCCGGAGACGGTGGAGCTGTTCCCCTATGCCGTCGCGGTGCTGTATGGCGAAGGCGGCGCGCTGTGCCACGCCTGCTCCATCGCCCGAGAACAAAACCTGCCCTGCCTAACAGCATTGGGGCAGGATTTCATCCGTGCCATGCGGCGGCTGGCCGTAGACGCGCCGCTTCTCCTGCGCGTTGATCCAATTGGGAAGGTGGTGGAATGTTCAGCGCCGGCAAATTCAGGGCGCTGATTTGTATTTGCCGTAATTTTTATCAAGCAATTATTCAGTTAGAAAAGTTCGTGGTGCAGCATCCATGCTGCGTGTATCTCAACAATACGAACCATCACATAGCTTGTAAGAATTGCAACCATCGACACGATCAAAGTGTGAATTTGGCGGCGTAATTTTGCGTATTTTTTCTGCAAGTATTTGTGCATGAAATAGGGTGCGAAAATTAAGCAGTCACCTTCGAGGGTGAGGCTATACATGACGGGTAGTTTGTGTAGTTCAAGAGGCTTGCGTACAGAGTCACTCGAAACAAAGTCAATAATCATTGGTAGGCAAGCTATAAGACCTACGCAAAAAATCACTGTCGTTAGTTTCACCCATTCCGGCCATGCTTCGGCTCGTGTTCTGAGTTTGCACAATACAACCAAAGGAATAAGCGTGTGAAATGCGCCGAGGGTGAGCAGCGTCACAAAACGTATGAGGTCGAAACCTATGAGAGATATGATAGTCATCTGCGCTACAGCGGCGTTGGGCAGCAGAACCAGCAGCAAGCACAATAGCAAGGATTGGTGGCTGAAATTGGCTATGTTTCTAACCATCAGATGATGCTTGCGGTTAATAAGTCAGTGTAGGCAAGCTAAACTGGGCTTGCCAAGGCCAATTTATTCTTCTGATTCATCCCGTAAAAGCCGATCAAATTCTTCGGGCTTCATGCGCCGAATCTTTTTAGCGTATTCGTGATCGTAAGATCGATCATTGGGTTCTTTGCCTTTTTGAGCCTTACGGCCAGCTGCTTTGACGAAACAAGCTACTTTTGCAGCCTTGCGCCGCCGCTTTTCCGAAGAATTACGTTCAGGAGTTTTTTCTGCATTCGACATTATGTAGCTGCCATCTGCGGTCTCACGCAGTTTGTAAATTTGTGGCTTCGCCAGGGTTGGTGTGGCGGCTACCTGCGAGCCTGCAACGAACATGGAGCGGGTGACGAGATTTATGCAGCTTCGCTGCATGGCGTCTGCGCGGCGTTGGGCAGCAGAGCCAGCAGCAAGCACAAGGGTAGGCATTGATGGCAGAATGTGGTTATGCTTTTAGCCATCAGTTCACGCCTGTGGTGAATGGGAGCTAAGCAGCAAGCGACCATCTTCACTCATAGATGCGGGTATCGAGATACAGCGCAGTTTGCATAATGCACCAAAAAACCAGGAATACCAAAATCGGCCGCAGCGCATGGTAGGGCCATAGAATTTGCTTCAACTTAAAGATGGTTTCAAAGCCGATTTTCACCACGCCATAGCACACCAGACATAGAGCGAACACTAACGAGAATGTGCGTAAGTCCAACCCGCTCCTTGAACCAGTCCCCCAATAGATAATGATCAAAAGCGCGGGCACCAGCAGCAACGCCAGGCCAATGTGGAGTTTCTTCGGTTGGTGCTGAAGAAGCGTCCGCAGACTGCGATAGGCTTGGAGCGACGTTTCAATGACGACGGCTCCCATGCTGGTGAAGATGACGAAACCGATCCAACCATTGGCATCCACAACCATCCTCTTGTAATCGTCAACGCCCATAATCTTGGCGTTTAAATCAGAGGCGATGCTGATGAGGACCAGGCTAACGGTCAACACAAGAAGAAAGGAGTAGCGCCCGCAAGCCATTAAAACGAGCCGGCGGTCAGTTGATGCAGGAAATACCATACAATCAGGCTCAGCGCGGCGAAGATACCGGCGGCGATGCCGTAGTGAATGCTGGGTTTAGGCGTCGGTCGGTTGCGCCGCAGCCAACGCAGCGCCAGCAGCGGGATGAGCGGGTAAAGATAACCGCAGAGCGTGGCGCCGATATAGATCAGGTTCTCGTTCAGGCTGCCATGGCGCTCGAAAACCAGCTGCGTCAGCACATACCATAGCAGCAAGACCACACCGATCACGATCGGCACGGTGCGGACGACACCTAGCTTCGGCCAACGGCGGCGCAAAACCCGATAACTGAGATGCGGCAGTCCCCATTGCACCAGACCCATGCCGATGAACATAATCAGGCCGATGAGCATCATGATGAAACTTGCACCTTCCATGAAGCGCGCTTCCTGGCTGGCGATGACACGATCATCCGTCATCACGCGCAACGCCCAGGCGGGCACGGGAGAGATCAAACCCACAGCAAAGAAAAAAAACGGCCTCATGTCAACCGGCGGCCGGGAAACCAATGCCGGCCTTGCTTATCCTCGATTTCCAGCAGCCATGCATCCGGGTCATAACGCAGCTGGCGCGCCAGCAAGGCATCGGCCTCAATCTCCGGCTGCGCGCCCGAGGTGCCGGCTGGCGCCCACACTAGTTCCGCATCATGGCGAATTTGCTGCAGCACGGTCGCCTGACCGTTCATCAGGTTAATCTTCAAGATGATGACGCCGCTGTTGGGATCGCCGCTATGCAGGACGGTGATAGGCACGTTCTGGGTCGCCGCCTGTCTAATCTGGGCGCTGACCAGGAGTTTGGTGGGCAGGCGGTCATCCGTCATGGTTGGGCGGTCAATCTTCGTCGCCGGTCAGGCTGATGCTTTCCGGCGGCACCGGACGGCTGCGATCCAGCGACAGGCAGGAGATGCTGATACAGCCTTGCTCAATCGCCCACAAATCTGTGTCTTCCGGCGCCGGCTTGTCCGGCCGCGTGATGTTCAGCCAGCAATAATCAAAGCCGCGCAAATCGGTGCGGACATCCACAACATAGCCGCTGATCGTGCGCGGTGCCTGGCGCGTCCAGAGTGCTTCCGTCACCGCTTCCGGCGGCAAGGGCGGAATATTGATGGACAGGCAGTGATCCTTCGGCCAGCCTTGCGCCAGTAATTCCTGCAGCAAAGCGGGGAGACGCGTGCGCGCGGTCTCCCAGTTAATATTGTCGCGATGCTGCGCGTAACACTGGCTGATGGCGATGGACGGAATGCCGAGCGTCAAGGCGGTCAACGCGGCGCCCAATGTGCCGGAGAGATTGGCGTCATCGCCGACATTCTGGCCGGCATTGATGCCGGATAGCACCAGCGCCGGCGGCTCGGCGCGTAACATATAGGAGGCGAGCGCGATGCAATCCGCCGGACTGCCGCTGACCGCCAGGCTGCGCGCCCCGCGGCGATAAATCCGGCGCGGATGATGCAGCGCCAAGGACATGCTGGTGCCGCTCTGGTCATGCTCTGGCGCGATGATCCATACTTCGTCGGCAAAGGTCGCGGCCACTTCCGCCAGCACTTGCAGACCCGGCGCATCTATGCCGTCATCATTGGTCAGCAGCACGCGCGGCAGGCGAATCCCGTCGGGCATAGTAGGCCTATCCTGTTCTGCGGCTCTGGCGGGCGGCGGTTCATGGCGCGGCGGCGCGGCTGGAGGTGGCGCTGGCGCGGGTTCAGCCGCATTCGTTTCGGGCAAGGCTGCCGGCGGTGTTGGTTCTGGCGCTGCAATCGTCAGTTCCGGTTCTGGCTCGGGTTCAGGTTCAGGCATCGCAGTTGGCTCAGCCGGAGATTCAGGCGCTGGTGGTTCAGAGACAGCCGCATTGGGTTCCGGTTCAGGCGTTGCGACAGGCGCAACGTCAGGCGCAGGCTCTGGCTCCGGTTCTGGCTCCGGTGTTGCCGTAGAATCCGCTCCAGTTTGTTCATGCTGCGCGGGTGGTGGTTCAAGCGCCGGCGGCAATGGCGCCGAGCGCAATCAGTGCGCCCGTACCTGCTGTCGCAGGGGATGGTCCGGAAGGTGATGCCGGCGCCGA
>CAZBSB010000106.1:0-402 GCA_964494535.1 uncultured Rhodospirillales bacterium | reverse complement strand
ATGGCGCCGTTTCTACTACCGGCGATGCTTCTGGTTGTGCGGCTGGGGTGGTCGCGGGCTTGGCTGCAGGTTCCTCATCCGGCTCCGGCGGGACGGGGGCGAAGTCAAAGGCGGGTTCCGCCATCAGCTCCGGCAAAACGGGCGAAGCGGTAGGCGCATCTGGCACCGCCTGGGGTTTATCCGGCGCGGCCGCTGCGCTTAACGCCGGTGGTGGCGCTTCACGCCGTGGCGGCCGCGCCATTTCACGGAAAAGCAGCTTGTATTTATAATCTTTTGCCAAGATATCTTCACGCAGCAGTTGAAGCGTTCTTCCAGCTCTGAAGTTTACGATACAACGTGCTGGGGCTGACCTCAAGCAGTGCTGCAGCGCGGGGCACATCCTGCCCAGTCGCAGCTAAAGCC
>CAZBSB010000105.1:0-8332 GCA_964494535.1 uncultured Rhodospirillales bacterium | reverse complement strand
TTAGCGTAAAACAATCCATACAAATCAATATATTAAATGGTGCGCTACATCATCGGCCGACAATTCAACCCACAAATGAATCTGCGATTGCAGGAAACAACCAGAAACGCAGCGTATATCGCTGGCGTTCGAAAAGGCGTGAGTTAAATAGGTCAGCCACAGTGTCACTAAATCGGGTCAAGATCAGTGAAGCGCATTGGATAACTCAAGAGCCGGGAGGAAGAAGTTCAAGTTCAAAGGCTAGCTTGGTAAAATCTGCTTCCAGACCGAAATCATTGCACTTATATCTGCGAATGCTTCCGTCAATCTCCAGAAGCATCCCTGATGTATAAGATTGAGACTGTGCAAAACCGTCACCACCATCCCAAACGTTATAAAAGTTAAGTTTGTTATTTGCGGTATGTAACAGCAATTCCGGTATAGGATGGTATTGCCATAACGTTACAGCTTTATAGTTTTGTTGGCTGATAGCTATTTCTTTATCGGTAAAAAAATACACTCCTTGGCGACGCGGTGAGTTTTTAGATAAAAATTTCGTTCTAATCTTGGTTCCATTTAATACGTCTAATACTTCCCACCAAATAACAGACAACCCATATTTTTCCCGATAGTATGAATTTTCTAGAGATTGGCTGGGCAGGCTGAACTTTTTCCCCATGCTAATCCCCTATCTTTATCCAGTCTGCAGGCAGCGGGCCATTATAGTGGCGATAGGTGTCAATTCGTGCATTGACGTTCTCCCCGAAAATGCCGCCAAGCTGAGTTGGAGTCTGTAACCTTAAAGTAAGAAGCAGACGATGAAGAAGCGGTTTAGCGAAGAACAGATCATCCAGATATTGAGAGAACAGGAAGCTGGGGGCAAGACGGAAGATGTGTGCCGGCGGCACGGGATCAGCCAAGCAACGTTTTACAACTGGAATGCGAAGTTCGACGGGATGGAAGTATCCGACGCCAAAAAGCTGAAGTTGCTCGAGGCCGAGAACGCGAAGCTGAAGCGGCTATTGGCAGACGCCGAGCTCGACAAGCTGATGATGAAGGAAGTTCTCTCAAAAAAATGGTAACGCCTGCCGTAAAGTGGCAAGCGGTGGCTTTGGTAGAAGAGGTTTTCCAGGTAAGCCAGCGGCGGGCGTGTCGGGCACTGAGCGTGGAACGGCGGCGGCTGAAGTACCAGTCGTGCAAGGATGACAGTCATTTGCGTGAACGGCTTAAAGCCTTGGCCGCTGAGCGTCGCCGGTTTGGATACAAGCGACTGGCGATCATGCTCAAACGCGAAGGCCAGATCCATAATCTCAAGAAAATCTACCGGGTGTACAAAGAAGAAGGCCTGAGCGTTAAACGACGCAAGAGCCGCAAACGCGCGATAGGTACAGGCTTGCCGTTACCGAAAGCCGACATGATTAATCAGATATGGTCGTTGGACTTTCTGAGCGATGCTCTCTCGGACGCGCGCCGGTTCCGCATCCTGGGTATCATGGATCAGTGCAGTCGTGAGTGCCTTGCGCTCGTAGTGGATACATCGATCGGCGGTGTGCGTGTGGCTCGTGAGCTTGATGCGCTTGTCAGGAGGCTCGGCAAGCCACACTGCATCGTCAGCGATAATGGGACGGAGCTGACGAGCCGCGCTGTCTTGAATTGGGCACAAGACAAGCAGATCGAATGGCATTACATCACGCCGGGCAAGCCGACAGAAAACGGTTCTACGGAAAGCATAAATGGCAAGATCCGGGACGAGTGCCTAAACGAGGAGATCTTTGGGAGCCTCGCTTACGCTCAGCATATTATCAAGGCCTGGCGGCAGGATTATAACAATAACCGGCCTCACAGCAGTCTCGGTTACCAAACCCCAACGCAGTACCGCGGCAGCCAGCGCCCGACTCTTTCGGTCGCGCAGTCTGACGCATGCGGTGAGGCCAAACTATGAATAGTTTAATCCAAGGACTCCACCTCAACCCGGGGACATAACGGGGAGAAGGTCACTAAGAGTAACTCCGTAGCAATTTCGGTAACAAAGCGGATTACAGTAGCGTTGAATATGGGGTAAGTAGTTGATTTATAAGGTGTGCGCCCGTAGCTCAGCTGGATAGAGCATCGGTTTCCTAACTACCCCTTAGTGTTTCAGTTTGTCTCTAGTAGTCTCAGGATTTGATATTTCTCAATTGGTTATAAGAAATTCGTCTCAGACAGCTTCTCATCAAATCTGGCTGCCTCATTAATTCGGGCGGCGTTTTCGGCGGCAAAGCTATATCAAAACTTCGATCTGCGTCTTGCAGACAAACCTTTCTCAGATTGCGCTGGTTGCAAATGGCAAAGAGAACGCTACAACTCTCCCGGATTTTATATCATTAAGTTCTTTCTTGATTTGTTCTGGGATCATCTCCTCAGTGCCTTTAATCCAAACAACTTCGCCCTGAGAACTAGTTGCAACAACATCGGCATAAGCTGTAAGAAATATCTCTGGCCGACAGCTATTTCTTCCAGCAAGTGGAAACGGCAATACTCTATTGAATATTTCTTTAATAGAAAATTTCTGCAATAATTCGCCAAGCCAATCTAATTCGCTCGAGAATACGGCCCATCTTCCTATAATTTTAAGATTAAAATTATTTTCAGAATGCAAAAATCCCTGAGTGTATTGTATTACTAGTGATGAAAAATCTAGTGGATCCTTATCATAAATCTTATGAATAACTTCTACAGAGCTACTGTAAATTTTTAGGTCAGCTTCGGTATACTGCGTCATCATAAACCTTACTTGAGTTCGTAGGGTGTAAAAACAATGTCACCTGAAGTTCTCCAGCCGTCGAATCTAGGAAACAAATATATAGGAAGGTATTGGTGCTTCTCCTGCAGTGATAATTATTGCTAAACAAGACTGACTATCAGTAGCCAACCACACACAATCAACGCCTGCGGGATACGACATCTATCCTTGACCTTGTCTGAGATCACTTCAGAATTTGTGTGTTTACTTATACTGCTGCAAAAACATCTAACGCGCTTTGAGCAAGTTGCCTAATTTGTGGCCAGTCAGGATGAGATAGCACGTCTAAGTCATTAGGGAATTCCGGCACAACATCGTTAAACTTATCGATTGCATCACGAAATGCGGCTAATTTATCATGCTGAATTTTGGTCAGTCCGATTTGCCTCCATTCGGTATCAACAAGAAGATCAAGCTGATAATCTGAAAGCTGGCATACTGCCTCAACGAAAGAAGAGACTTCTGGCCCACTTCCCTTGATCCATACTCGCGTTTGAAACTCCTCCGATGCAAATACTTCTAAGGTGTCGGTAATGTTTTTTATCCATAGCTGTCTTTCAATTCTTGTTGTCATGGCCTGTACCAAAAGTCCCCTCGAGGAATATGAGATTCCGGCGATTTGCCACTAACTGGGTTTCCGTCAACGTCAATTGCTTGACCATTTCGTAACTGTTTTACGTAGGGAGCTTGCTGGGCTGGATTAGAACTATTAGGGTTTCCTGGCATATCTCTCACAGAGTTGCCAGGATTATTGGGATCAGTATACTTCGTTCCACCTCCTTTATCAGTTGGACTTGATTTAAAATTGCTAGGAATACCGAGTGGGTTGACCGCCTGCTGTGGAGAATTTTGTTCTACAATTTGTTGTTTTACACACATTTTGACTAGTGTTGATACTAACCCTTGCAGTCCTCCAGCAGCAATAAGACCATTTGTATATGGGGCAAAGGAGTTGGGTGGTATGGGAGTAAAGCCGAATGTTGGCGCGTTTGCCGGCTGAGGTGTTAACAGCGCGGCAGTGAGAAATAAAACGCCTGCTGCAGGCAATAAGAACGTTCCTTGCGGATCAACATTCATCACTGGATTCCCACCGGTATAGGCATACATATTGATGCCGCCGGCTTCCCTGATCCAGTCGCGGGTGAGCCAGCGGGCAAGGCCGGCTTCATAGGGGCGGGTGTAGGAGAACGAGAGTCCCGCCTGGCCGTCCCACAGCAGGCCGGCATATTGGAAATGCGGCTGCGTGCCGGTGACCTGCCGCTGCTGCCCATAGGCGGTATAGTCCACCGCGCCGATGCGCGCGCCGTTCAGCACGGAGACGAAGTCGCGCACACTGCCCCGGCTGTCCGTCAGGTAAAGCGACCGCTCGCCGGAGACGTTGTCATACTCGCCGTTGAGCAGATAGCGCCGCAAGGAGAGCGTGTTGTTACGCAGCTGGCAGGGGCGCTCGCCGCACCAGACGCGTGTCAACTGCGTGATGCTGCCCTGATTATCCACCTTGTTGACGATGCGCCGTCCCAGCCCGTCATAGCCATAGGTTAGCACATAGCCGGGATTGTTGGGGAATTCGATGCGGATCAATCGCCCTTCGAAATCCCACTTATACGTCCGGTTGCCATCCGCCACCGTGTTGCCGGCGGCATCATGCGTGACATTCTGCCACCAGGCGAACTTGGTCAGCTGGTTATGGCCGTTATAGGTCGGGAAGTCCGTATAACTTGGGTTTTGCGCCCGCGTGGGGTTGTCAAGTTTGTCATATTGCCAGTCATAAGTACCCGCCACGCCGCCAACTGCGCTCAGCAGCCGGTCGCTCTTATCGTAATTATATGTCCAGGTCTGGCCGACCCAAGGATGCGCTGGCGGCGCGATTTCGGTTTCGGTGCGGATATTATAGCGGTCGGTCTTCGCTTGGCCGCTTTCCGTATAGCCATAGCCGAAGCTATAGCTGCGCCCGACATTGGGGTGGTTGATGCCCAGCAAACGGCGGTCATTCACCGTCGTGTCGTAACTATAGGTCGTCGTCAGTGTCGTCGTCGGGTTGGTTTCTGGATAGATATGCACGCGGCTATTCGCCAGCCCGCTTTGGCCGAGATAGCTATAAGTGCTTTTGCCATTATCGCCGGCATAGGTGGCCAGACGCCCCAGCGAGTCATATGTGAATGTTTCCGGGCTTTCCGCTGACCAGCGCTGCGACATCCGCCCGAGCGCATCATAAAAATAACCCATATGCTGGTTATACCAGCCATCATTAGTTTCACTTTGCAGCTGGAGCGCGCCATCTACTCCTAAAGGTGTATATTTGAACTCTGTGGAAGCTAGAGCGCCGTTGGGTCCGCTTTTGTCCGTCATCACTTTCAGGCGCGGCCAATAATCATCATAGCCATATGTAACATTGGGCGTCGGATATAGCGGATCGGCATGGTTTGTGTAAGTGAGCGCGGAAACCGTATCGTCCACATTGTAGCTATAGGTTTTCACTTGCCCCAAGGCGTCTGTGACGGTTTTTGGCCTACCGGTGGCGTCGTATGTATATGTTTCCGTCTTCGCTTCCGGCGTGTTGTAGGCATAGGTTTTAGTTAGCGGGCGGGACTGATAATCAATTGTCCAGCGCGTTTTGTTGCCGTTGGCGTCAGTCAATTGCTGTAAAGCGCCATTGGCAAAATAATCATAAGTGGTCGTGCGCGTCGTTGACGTCGTGCCGACCGTGGCTTCTTCGGTCACCGAGATGCGCCGGCGGTTTTTGTCATAAACATAGTTCGTCACGCGCCCCATGCGGTCGGTGTATTTCCACAGATCGAGACTCGGTTTGTTGGCGTAAACAATGCCATCCATCGCCGGCCAGGTGCTGGGGAAATTATAGTCAAATAATTCAGTCGTGCCGTCCGGGTAAGTGATCTGCGTCACGCGGTCGAATTTGTCATAGACGAAGCTGCGCTGATAGCCATTGACATCCACGCCGTCGAATTCCTTGATCCAGTCCGGCAGGTTACAGTTCACCAAGCCAGTGGCGGAAGTGTTGCATGGATAATGAAACTGCTTGACCACGACATTGTTGGCGTTCGTCACCGTGGTAGGTCTGCCGTAGCTGTCATAGGCGTATTGTGTAGTTTGCAGCAGCGGGTTTTGCGTGGAAATCAACTGGCCAGCGGCATTATAGCCATTGTTCCATAAGCGGTTGGCCGCATCTTTATAAGTCGTGACGCGATGTTGTGTATTGTAGGTGTAATCGGCGATTTTTGTTTCTGTTGTATCGGTTGTTTTCTGCCAGATTTCCTTCAGGTCAATACCCGTGGCATCATAATAGCGGGCAGTCCTTCGCTTGCGAGGGTCAAAAGTTACGGTCGGCTTTCCCCAGACATTTTGACCGATGGTAATATTCTGGGTTGCGCCACTGTCCAGTACCCGCGCGACGTCAGATGGCTTGTTAGTCGTGTAAGCCTCGTTGGGGTAATTATTAGCCGGGTAGCCAAGGTAAATGCGGTTATCGTGCGGCGGCTTGATGGATTCTATAATAGCTGACTGCTCACCAAACGCATTGCGCTGCCAGTGCGTAATCGTGGCCTTGAGATAATCAATCGGGCCACCTGGTGTGGGACGCGCTACCGGCAATACATATCGATCCCAATAGAACGTATTGCGAAGATTATATTGCCCATTCACAATGCCAATGTTCTCGGGCAGGCTTGTCTCGTCTGCCTGCACGGCAGGTGCATTGGGCATCAGTTCCAAACGCTCCGTCTGCCCGAGGGCGTCGGTCATTTCGAGCCAGCGGCTTTTGGTTGTTGCGTTCTCGCCATAGGCAAAATTGCTGGTGCCGTAGGGCGTCTTCAACGTCTTGATGAAACTCGTGTCCACCGTGTCATAAGTGAGCTTGGATTCAAGGCCGATGACGTCCTTGATGGATGTCAGCTTGCCGCTGGTATAAGTCAGCTCTGCGAAGCGCCCAAATGGATCCGTGATTTTGGTCACCAATTTAGGGTCACTGTGCGTGTAGTTGAACGTGGTGACGCGGTTCGCAGCATCGGTAATATTTGTTAGGCGAAGCTGAGTGTCATAGTTAAATGTAAGAGCGTTGCCTTGTGGATCAATTATTTTGCTTAAGAAGACACGACGTGGCTTAGTCGTGGCACCGTCAAGCTTCTCATATTTATGAACCGAGCCATCCGGAAACTGTAATTCATAACGCGTAAGCGTCCCCGTTGCCGGCACACGCAACAGCTTGGCTTGCGTCTTCACTTCCTGAGGGAAATAACCTGTGCTGCTACTATAGCGTCCGAGTTCGGACTCATAATCAACCGAGCCACCACCGGAAATATAGCGGCTGACGGATTTTCCAGGATTGGCAGGATCGTCTTGCACATAGGACAGGACGTTGAGTGTCCATTTCGGGCCAACATTGAAGAAATTTGGCGAAGCCGGCTGGCTGTTCGTGCGGTGGCTGTAATTCAGGCGAACGAACGATGAAGGGCCAAAAGTTGAGCCGACGCCAACTGGTGTGTCAACCAGACTGAGGCTGACCGTGCTGGTGTGGGCGTTATAGCTGCACATCCCTTGGCACGTTGGGTGGTCAGTCGGACTCTGTGGCGATCCATCCTTGCCGTATAGCTGCTCATCGCTGGGTGAATTCTCGTCGGATTTATTAATGAATTCTGGAGGCAAATTCAGGAGGTAGGTCTTATTCTCTGCATTACGCATGACAACTTGTGCCTGAGAATTTATGCTTAGAGCAAAATTGAAACGGCCTAGCCCCACACCAGAATAATCAGTGTTAGGCAAGCGATTTAAATTAGTAGTATTTCCATTCTGCCATAGAAAAGGAACTGGCCAGTGTGCGCCAGTGTATATGTAATATACACCAACAATCTGGTTCGCATTATTAATGTCGCAGCCTGCTGTTAGTAGGGACGGCGCTGCAATGATTTGATAACCGGTGCCTTGCCAATAGAACGCCGCATAACTAGCCCCGGAAGGATTGACTGCAGTTCCCGCAATATTCCCACTGTTATTTACGGTTGGTGGGCATCCAAAACCTGTGCCGTCTTTTAAGCCAATGTCGACGATGGTGCTGCCATCCCACCTCACAAGCTTATCAATGCCCCCTGCATTAATATAGCCAGCAATCTGCCCGCTGTCGTTGACGCTGTACGCTACACCACTTTGATTCGGAGAGAATGTAGGCAGAACTGTAATTACCCCATTCTGCCAAGATGTGGCATTTGAGATACCGCTAGAGATTGCATGCCCTACAACCTGATTGTTAGAGCTTACCCCATAAGCCCTTCCATTGGACCAGAGACTCTGCATTGTTCCGTTCTGCCAAAGGAAGGCGGCGGCTGTCTGACCTCCAGAAACGTTTGCCTCTCCGACAACTACTGAAGTGTTATTGATCCCTCGTGGTATTGTGTAAGTGCCTCCAAGACCATTTGCGATTATGGTGGTGGTGCCGCCACTCCATAAACGGGCAGTGCCGTCACTCTGGCCTGTCACTTGGTTCCTACCTAGCCCAATAATTTGCCCGCTATCATTGATGCCATAGTCAGTGCCATTGGCGCGTGTCAGTATCTCCGGTAT
>CAZBSB010000104.1:0-8420 GCA_964494535.1 uncultured Rhodospirillales bacterium | reverse complement strand
GACCTCGGCATCGAAATGCCGGCCGACCGCGTCAAGGCCGGCAAGCCCGAAATCGGCCGTGTGACGCTGCACGCCTTCCATGAGGGCGGCCATATCATCATCGAGATCAGCGACGACGGCAAAGGCCTGGCGTTGGATCGTATCAAGGCCAAGGCGGTGCAGAACAACATCGCCACCGAAGCCGAGTTGGCCGGCATGTCCGACCAGCAAATCATGCAATTCATCTTCAAGGCCGGTTTCTCCACCGCCGCGCAGGTAACCAGTGTTTCCGGCCGCGGCGTCGGCATGGATGTGGTGAAGACGAATATCGAGAAGATCGGCGGCACGGTTGACCTGCATTCGGCACTCGGCAAAGGCTCGCGCTTCCAGATCAAGATTCCCCTCACCTTGGCCATCGTCTCCGCCCTTATCGTCGAATGTGCCGGCGAGCGCTTCGCCATTCCGCAAATCAGCGTTGTCGAGCTGGTGCGCACCACGGCGCATAGCGAACATCGCATCGAGCGCATCAACGACACGCCAGTGCTGCGCCTGCGCAACCGGCTGCTGCCGCTGGTCTCCCTGCGCAAACTCTTGCGCTTGGAGGAGGATGCGGCGCGCGCGGAAAATGATTGTTTCATCATCGTGGCGCAAGTGGGGCCGACCACGTTCGGCATCATGGTTGACCGGGTGTTCGACACCGAGGAAATCGTGGTCAAGCCGGTCACGCCGCTCTTGCGCAATATCACCATGTTCTCCGGCAACACGATTTTGGGCGACGGCAGCGTCATCATGATTCTCGATCTCAATGGCGTGGCGCAAGCCGCCGGTGAGATCAAGGGCGCCGAGACGCAGCATGAAGCGGCGGCGGCGCACGGCGCCGGCCGGCAAGACGGCAAGCAGTCGCTGCTGCTGTTCCGCGCCGGCGAAGGCGCGCCGAAGGCCGTGCCGCTGGCACTGATAGCGCGTCTGGAAGAAGTGGCGATGCAGAATGTCGAGCAGTCTGACCAGATGCTGATGGTGCAGTATCGCGGCAAGCTCATGCCGCTCATCACCGTTGACGATAAATACACCGTCAAGCATGATGGGGTGCAGCCGGTGCTAGTCTTCTCGGATAGCGAGCGCTCCATGGGGCTGCTGGTGGATGAAATCGTGGACATCGTCGAGGAGCGGCTGCAGGTGGAAATCTCCGCCGCCAAGAACGGCCTGCTGGGCAGCGCCATCATCGCCGGCAAGGCGACCGAGGTGATTGACGCTGGCCATTATCTGACGCGCGCCTTCAGCGACTGGTTTGGCAGCAGCGAGAGCGCAGCGGCCGAAGACACCAGCCGCAACAGGCTGCTGCTGGTGGATGACAGCCCCTTCTTCCGCAATCTGCTGTCGCCGCTTCTCAGCGTCGCGGGTTACCGCGTCACCACGGCGGAAGACCCGCGCCAGGCGCTGCGGCTGCAGGACGAAGGCGCCGATTTCGACATCATTGTCAGTGATATCGAAATGCCGGGCATGAACGGCTTTGACTTCGCCGCCGAACTGCGCAAAGGCGGGCGCTGGCAGGATGTGCCGATGATCGCCCTCTCCTCCCACGCCACGGCGCGCGACCTGGAACATGGCCGCCAAGCCGGCTTCAACGATTATGTCGCCAAATTTGACCGCGACGGCCTGATCACCAGCCTTCAGCAAACTTTGGGCAGCGGAGGCCGCGCATGAGCAGTAGCGACAATCTCCCGGCCGTGATGAACGGCCACAGCCCGAACGGCATGGGCAGCGAAAAGTCCGACCTGGTCACCATGACCATCGCCGGCCAGGTCTTCGGCATTCCCGTGCTGCAGGTGCAGGATGTGCTGAACCCGCAGCGCATCACCCGCATTCCGCTGGCGCCGCCGGAAGTGGCCGGCGCGCTCAATCTGCGCGGCCGCATCGTCACAGTGATTGATCTGCGCTGCTGTTTGGGGATGCCGCCGTTCGAGGCCAACGGCAAGAACCGCATGAGCATCGTGGTGGAAAACCACGGCGAACTTTACAGCCTGCTCGTGGATCAGATCGGCGAGGTTATGTCCTTGCCCAACGCCGATTTTGAAAGCAATCCGCCCACGCTGGAAAAACGCTGGCGCAACGTAGCGACCGGCATCTATCGGCTCGACCAAAGCCTGTTGGTCGTACTGGATGTCAGCCGCCTGCTCGATACCGTCAGAACCGAAGAAGCCGCGTAACACTGCTTGACTGTGATGGAGCAACCCATGAAATCCTGCTTGATCGTTGATGACAGCAGAGTCGTCCGCAAAGTGGCGCGGAAGATTTTTGAGGATTTGCACTTCACTTGCGACGAGGCGGAAGACGGCAAGCTCGCGCTGGAAGCCTGCGGCAAGAAAATGCCGGAATTCATTTTGCTGGACTGGAACATGCCGGTGATGAACGGCATTGAATTCATCCGCGCTTTGCGCCAAAGCCCGAACGGGCAAAATCCCATCGTCGTGTTCTGCACCACGGAAAATGACCTCAAGCATATTCAAGAGGCGCTGACCGCCGGCGCCAACGAATATATCATGAAGCCGTTTGACAGCAGCATCATCGAAGGCAAGCTGAGCCAACTCGGCGTGCTGTGACCATTGTGACGGTAGTATTGTGACATCAGCGGAAACAGAGATCAGCGCCGACACCATCAGGGTGATGATCGCCGACGATTCGTCGGTGGTGCGCGGGCTGGTCACGCGCGCGATTGAAAGCGACCCGCGGATCAAGGTGGTCACGTCCGTCAGCGACGGGCAGATGGCCGTCAATGCTCTGGCGCGGCACCCGGTTGACGTCATCGTTCTCGACATCGAAATGCCGGTGATGGACGGCTTGACCGCGATTCCGAAACTGCTGGCCGTCAACCCGGCGGTGCGCATCATCATCAACTCCACCCTGAGCATCAAGAACGCCGAGGTCAGCTTGCGCGCCATCGAACTGGGCGCGGCGGATCATGTCGCCAAACCGACAGCGCGGGAGATTTCCGGCGCCTTGTCGTTCAAGGACGATCTCATCGCCAAAATCACCGTGCATGGCGTGGCCAGCCGCGCCGGCAGCGCGCGGCGCCGCGGCGAGACTGTTGCCGCCTCCCCCACAAAATCCGCCACGCCGTCCCCGCTCAGCCGCCCGCCGGACACCGGCAAAATCACCTTGCGCCCCATGCCGCAGATCAAGCCGGAGCTGATCGCCATCGGCAGCTCCACCGGCGGGCCGCAGGCCTTGTTCACCGTCATCAAAACCATGGGCGCGCTGGCGCAACCGGTGATCATCACGCAGCATATGCCGCCGAACTTCACCACAATCCTGGCCGAGCATATCAGCCGGCAATGCGGCGTCACGTGTGTGGAAGCGCGCGACGGCATGGAACTGGAAGGCGGTGTCTATTACATCGCGCCAGGCGACTACCACATGCTGCCGGTCAAGCGCATCGGCCGCACGGTGCTGACGCTCAACCAAGACCCGCACGAAAATTTCTGCCGCCCGGCGGTTGACCCGATGCTGCGCGCCGCCAGCGCCATCTATGGCAACAAGCTGCTCACCGTCATCCTCACCGGCATGGGACAGGATGGCTGGAAGGGCAGCGAGGTGGCGGTGGCAGCCGGCGGCGCTGTGCTGGCGCAGGATGAAGCCACCTGTGTGGTTTGGGGTATGCCGGCGGCCGTGGCACGGGCGGGATTATGTTCAGCGGTCTTGCCGCTCAAAGACATTGGCGGCCAGGTTCGCCGCATCGCACAGGGGGCGTCGTCATGAAGCCGGAAGATTTCGACTTTTTTGCCGTGACGCTCAAGCAGCGCTCCGGCCTGGTGCTGACACGCGATAAGGCGTATCTGCTGGAATCACGCCTGATGCCAGTGGCGCGCAAATGGAACCTCAAAGGCCTCGATGAGCTGGCCGCAGCGCTGCGCGCCAAGCGTGACGAAACCGTGCTGCGCGACGTGACGGAAGCGATGACGACCAACGAATCGTCGTTCTTCCGCGACCAAAAGCCTTTCGATCAATTCAAGCAAGTGGTGCTGCCCAAGCTGATGGAGGCGCGCGCCGCCAAACGGCATCTCCGCATCTGGTCGGCGGCGTCATCGAGCGGCCAGGAAGCCTATTCGCTGGCGATGATTCTAGCGGAAATGAGCGCCAAAGTGGCCGGCTGGAAGATTGACATCGTCGGCACCGATTTATCCACGGAAATGGTGGAGCGGTCGCGCAGCGGCATTTATACGCAATTCGAGGTGCAGCGCGGTCTGCCCATCACGCTGCTGGTCAAATATTTCGCGCAAAACGGCGAGCGGTGGCAAATCAACCAGCAGCTGCGCGACATGGTGCAGTTCAAGGAAATGAATCTGCTGGGCGAGTTTGGCCCCATCGGCACGTTCGACATCGTGTTCTGCCGCAATGTGCTGATCTATTTCGACCCGCCGACCAAAACCAAGGTGCTGGAATCCATCTCCCGCGTGATGCAGCCAGACGCTGTGCTGTATCTCGGCGGCGCCGAAACGGTGCTGGGCATCACCGACCGTTTCAAACCCATGGAAGGCCAGCGCGGGCTTTATACACAGAACAATCTGGCCGCCGATTATTATCAGCCGAAGCAAGCCGCGCAAGGCTGACCGCTTAGTAGTCATTTGTCGCTCAGAATGCGATGAAAATGCAGGCTTTCAAGATACGAAACCTGCAGTTTCATAGCAGCGCAAGATGCGTTGATGGTTTGAGTGGCGGGATCCATTACAATCAGCCATGATGAATGAGAGCCGCAAAATATGATGGGTCGTGTCGCTTGCCGTACGGCAGGGATGGCCTACATGACTGTTCGATCCCGGGATCATATTTTCACCCCCCCATCAAGGAGCCGAACCATGAGCGAATGTGAAGAGAATAGCTGTTGCCCGACCGAAAGGAGCTGCAATACCCCGACTGGTGAAAACGAGGAATGTTGCACCTTGGCCGAAGGCCTGTTGTGCCTGGCGAAATCCGCCAAGCACGCACTGCTGCAGGAAAAAATGCAGAAAATCCTGGAAGCCAAAATCGGCAAGAAGCTCGACAAGGTTGCTGAAGTCGCCGTGGAAGCGCTGCTGACACAGTGGGAGCATAAAATGGCGGCCAAGGAATCTTGCGACGCCTATCATGACAAGCTGAGCGCCGCCTTGAAAAGCTAAAGCCGGCTAAGTGCTCAAGCCGCCACAACTTGCGGCTTGAGCACGATCGGCCGTAAAATCATCGCGAAATGGCCAGTTGCCGGAGGCAGAATATGTTGTTTGACGCTTATGATTTGCACGATCTGAACCTTGCCAATCGCATCATCATGGCGCCGATGACGCGTTCCCGTGCCAGCGCTGATCATGTGCCGACGGGTTTGATGGTGGATTATTATAGGCAGCGCGCCAGCGCCGGGCTTATCATCAGCGAAGCCACGGCAGTTGCCTTGCAAGGTTGTGGTTACCCCAATATTCCCGGCCTGTGGAACGCGACGCAGACCGAGGCGTGGAAAAAGGTGACGGCGGCCGTGCATCAGGCGGGCGGCAGGATTTTTGCGCAATTGTTCCATACCGGCCGGGTCGCGCATTCCTCGCTGACCGGTGCGCAGCCGGTTTCCGCCACCACTGTGCCGCCACAAGGCCAGGTAATGGCGGCGGATTACAGTATGCAGTCTTACGAAGCGCCGCGCGCATTGCACGCTGACGAGTTGGCAGGCATCGCAGCGCAATTCGCTCAAGCCACGGCCAACGCCAAGCTGGCAGGGTTTGACGGCGTGGAGATTCACGCGGCAAACGGCTATCTGCTCGACCAGTTTTTGCGCGACGGCGCCAACACGCGCACGGATGAGTATGGCGGCACGGTCGCCAACCGTGCCCGCCTGTTACTGGAAGTGACGCAGGCGGCGCTGGCCGCCTTTGGCGCGCGCCGCGTGGGCGTGCGGCTATCGCCCTATAACGCGTTTAACAGCATGACGGACAGCGATCCGTTGACAACCTTCACACAAACGGCAGCGTTGCTGGATAAGCTACCGCTCGCTTTTCTGCATATGATGGAGCCCTACGGCGCGCATATGTTCGCCGCCGACGCCGCCCAGCCGCGTGTGACGGAAAAACTGCGTCAAAATTTCAAAGGCGTCTTGATGGTCAATGGTGGGCTGACCAAGGAGATGGGCGAGAAATTGCTGCTGGATAAGACGACCGATCTGGCGTGCTACGGCATGCCGTTCATCGCCAATCCCGACCTCGTGGAACGTTTCCGCCGCAACCTGCCACTGGCCGCCGTTGACCAAAGCACGATCTATGGCGGTGCTGACAAAGGCTACACGGATTATCCGGCGGCGGCCTAGGGGGGCAGCATGTGGTCTCGCACGCGGGTGACCGAAACGCTCGGCACCGCTTACCCTATTCTGCAGGGACCGTTTGGTGGCGGACTTTCGTCGGTTGCTTTGCTGGCGGCGGTTTCCAACGCCGGCGGGCTCGGCTCCTTCGGGGCGCATGCTCTAGGGGCCGACGCGATCGAAGCGCTGGCCGCCGAAATTCGCACGCAAACCGCCAAGCCTTTTGCCATCAATTTATGGGTGAAAGACCATGACGGCGACGGCCACGCGCCAAGCCAGGCCGTTTTGGACAGCGCCTATGCCGCGTTGGAGCCCTATTTCAAAGAGCTGGGACTGGCGAAGCCGGTTTATCCGCCCTCTTTCGGCCAAAAGTTCGAGACGCAGGTCGCAGCCATTTTGCGCGCGGCGCCGCCGGTTTTCAGCTTTGTTTATGGCGTGCCGGATGCCGCGATCCTGCAGGAGTGCAAACGGCGCGGCATCATCACCATCGGCACAGCGCTGACGCCCGAAGAAGCTGGAGTTCTGGATGAAGCCGGCCTGGATTTGATCGTCGCCACGGGGTTCGAGGCCGGTGGCCACCGCGTGGCCTTCCTGCGCCCGGCGGAGGACTCGCTGATCGGCACCTTCGCGCTCATTCCGCAAACCGTTGACCGCGTTCGGGCGCCGGTCATTGCCGCCGGCGGCATTGCCGATGCGCGCGGCGTACGCGCGGCTTTCGCCCTGGGTGCGGCAGGCGTGCAGATCGGCACGGCTTTCCTCGCCTGCGAAGAATCCAATGCACCCGTCGTGCATCGGGATAAACTCTTTACGGCCGAAGCTGCTGCGACGGCGCTGACTCGCGGTTTCACCGGCCGTCTGGCGCGCGGCATTGAAAACCGGATGTTGCGTGAGCTGCGCGCGCAAGCGGCGCCCTTTGCCCCCTATCCGGCGCAAAGCTGGCTGACGGGGCAGCTCAAACAGGCTGCCATGCAACAGGGTCGAGCCGATTTAATATCGCTGTGGTGCGGCCAGTCGGCTGGCCTGCTGCGCCACCGCCGCGCGGCCGATTTTCTGGCTGAACTCGTCCGCGCGCTCGATGCTGCTTAGAGATTGTAGAGCGTTGCTCACGCCTGTTCTTCAACAGCAGGCAGCATGTCAGCTTGCGTCGATCGCTGGCGACAGAACAAGTTTCTACTGCATCGATTATTCTAGCTACGCTGCCAGCCACTTTTCTGAAAGTATTCAGTGACCTCTTCACGAGCGCAGAAGGCGAGAATCGGCCAGGCCAAGCCAAAGGTGACGCTGCATATGGTGAGATGTTTCAAGGCCGAACCCCACATTCCCTGTGCGAGGTAATAAAACGAGCCGAATGCCAAAGCAAAAATCAGCGGATCTGGAATAATGCGCACTAAACCTGTTTGTGTTTGGGTGAATTTTGCCTGCTTGATGTTTGCTTTGAAAATCGGCACCGTCCACAGTATCACATAACATATTGCGCAAAAGATTGGTGCTACCAGAAATATTGACCCGTGCATCAAGCCCCATGAATGAAAGACCGCCCAATTGTTCTGGTCGAAGACATAGCCAAGTGCCTTCACTAAGTACCAGCCTCCAACGAGGGCAAGAATGACGTGAAGCACAAACCATGCCTTCTGAACCACCTCAATCCACCCGATAGTTCGGCGCCTCGGCGGTGATCTGGATGTCGTGGACGTGGCTTTCCTTCAGGCCGGCATTGGTGATGCGGACGAAATCGGCGCGTTGTTGCAATTCCTTGATGGTGGCGGCGCCGGTGTAGCCCATGCCGGCGCGCAGGCCGCCGATGAGCTGGTGGATGACCTGCCCGACTGGGCCTTTATAGGGTACGCGGCCTTCCACCCCTTCCGGCACTAACTCCAGCGGGTCTTGCCCTTGCTTCTGGAAATAGCGGTCTGCCGAGCCTTTGGCCATGGCGCCCAGGCTGCCCATGCCGCGATAGGCTTTATAGGCGCGGCCTTGATAGAGGATTTTATCGCCCGGCGATTCCTCGGTGCCCGCGAACAGGCTGCCCATCATCACGCAATCGGCGCCAGCGGCCAGCGCCTTCACCATGTCGCCGGAATATTTGATGCCGCCGTCGGCGATCACCGGCACGCCGTGTTTGGCGCATTCC
>CAZBSB010000103.1:0-8457 GCA_964494535.1 uncultured Rhodospirillales bacterium | reverse complement strand
ATACTGGTATTGAAACAAAGTTCGCCCACGGCATCGCCGGTCGCGCCAACGCCAAAACCGTAAAAAACTGTTCCGTCAGCTAAGACCAGGACTCCTGTATGGATTTCGGGCGCATTCAGGCGCAGGCGCGGATGCTCCTGGGCAGAGCTCGTCATCGGTTACGTCCAAGTGTGGGGAAATGGCAGGCGCCATATCAAGCGCGCAATATGGCGAAACCGACTTGCGCTGGCAAGAGACAGATAGAAACAAGATCAAATTTTTCACAACCGCAACAAAGCCATGCTGCAAGCATTGCCGAGCGAATAAATAGTTGCTTTAGGGTTTTGACTTATGAATGAGGCATGATCTCTGCGGCAACTGCCTGGCGCCTAGCGCCCAACCATTGGCTGGATCGGCTCCGCCATCGCGCCGTAGCGGACAATCTCCGCCGACTGTTGTTGAAGCTGCGCCTGGCCACGCCCGCAACTTTGCGGCAAGACCGTAAAACTGAGCATCTGCTGCGCTTGATTGCACGCGCGGAAACCGAAGAAAGCGCCGCACTCAGGGCGCTGGCCGCCATCGAAAGCCAATATCGCCATGATAAAAAGTCAAAACGGCTGCACCGTGCGGCAACGCCGGTCGCCCCAAGGCCGCAACGCCATGACCTAGCATGGCTTTTTGCCTCTTTAAGTTGTTTCTCCTGGCTGCGACAACGGTAATTCGGTTGATATTGCTCTTTTGGTTAATGAATGTTTAGCGTGCCATAAAAATTATGCTTTAATGTCACAATAAATGCTGTTACAGTCTGTCTGCACAATTAGTGGAGTGTTAGTGTGGTTGTGCAAAGAGTGTTGTTGTTAGTGTTCGTGTCAACCTGCGTCGCTAAGACGCTTACAAGGAGAAAAACATGAAGAATCTTTCCAAATATGCTTTGGCTTTGGCTGCTGTCGCCTTGGCGATGGTGCCGGAAGCCGCCCACGCGTTCGTGGCTGGTATGTCCGCTGCGTCAGGTACTGACATTGCTGGTCAGATTGCGCAGATGGCCAACCAGACTTCTGGTACGCCTGCGTTGATTGCCTGGGGCGCTTACATCATGGGTACCCTGTTCGTCGTGATCGGTATCTTCAAGCTGAAGGCTCATGCTGAGAACGCCGCGCAAAACAAGCTGGGTCCCGCTTTGGGCTTCCTGTTTACTGGTGCTGCTCTGCTCATCCTGCCGTCTGCGGCGGACATGCTGATCAACTCGACGCAGATGACCGGTGTCAACTCCACCTACAGTGTCGCGGCCTTCCAGTAAGAAGTTCTGGAATTGCCTGATAAATTGCATAGCATTACCCTCGGTGCCAGACGCAAGTCTGGCACCGAGAACTTTTTGGGCGCCCTACCTTCTATGGAAGAGGTGTGGCGCAAGGATGATTTCGTCTGTCAGTTTTGCGGCTTCAGAGCCGAGAAATATCAGCGGATTGTGCAAGGCAGTTGGATTGGCAGTGACCGTCCGGCGTTGACCGCTTGCCTGTTTTGCGAGCAATGCTTCAGTCTCGAATCACTCGGCACGGTTGGTGCTGGTTACTTGATCTGGCTACCCGAAATAAGTCAGGCGAAGCTCAATCATATGTGCCGCGCCGTCTATGTTGCCCGCAAGGACGATACGATGGCCGAACGCGCGCAGACGGCGCTTGACGCCTTGAGTTCGCGGCGCTCGGACGCCAAAAAGCGACTCGGCACCGATGACCCTATCGTGCTGGGCACGGCGCTGGTCGAAGGGCTTTCGCAAAAAGAGTATGATGCTCGCGGCAAGAAGCTGGAGGGTATTCGCTATTTGCCGGCAGACCGCTATCTCGTGCAGTCCCAAAGCGGCGTGGTTGATGCTTTTGATAACATGCTCACTTATTGGACATCGCAGCGCGGCCCATTCGCCAAGTGCCTGCCCAATGATTGGATGAATATGTTCGTGTTCTGACGCAGGGCAGCAGACAGTCACTTCACGCAAATTTCAGATTAAACTTGGCGCTGGGAAATGGCCTGGATGAGGACGTCTTCCACTAGCCCCTTGCCCATGATCTCTTCCGTTGCCTTAGCGACTCGGCGCTTGACGAAATCCACGTCAATCACCGCGCCGTTATGCATGGTCGTGCTGTCCAGCTTGCCGTAGAGGGCGCGCATATAGGAATCAATGAGCCGCGGCAGCTGTTGCCGGACTTTATCCGAATCGCCCGTATCATTCACCTGTAGCGAAACGATCATGGTCACGATTTGCTGCGGCCCATCATCGGTGATGACCGGCAGAATAATCGGGCCGATGCTCACATAGACCTTGGAACCACCGAGCCCGCCGGACTCGCTGGCCTTTGGCGCGCCTTCACCGGCCGGATGTGTGGGTTTCTTTTTCTCGCCACCCGCCGCCATGGCGGCCGAAGACAGGAGCAATAGGAACAAGACCGCAATACGAATAACCATAGGGCGCATAACGCTTTTCTCATTTGGCCAGGATTTCATGCGGAAATTTACCAATCCTGGCTGAACAAAACTTTAATTCTGTTGCGAATCAGGGGCAAAAGCCGCGTTTGTAGGCAGGCAAATACGCGTACATACAGGGTTCTGCGGAACTTATGAGCGCAGCAGCTTCGCGGCGCGATCCAGCACGGCGTTGACCAGCCCCGGTTCTTTGCCGCCGAAAAAGGCGTGCGTGACGTCAACATAATCCGAGATCAAAATCGGCGCCGGTGTGCGTGTATTAGTGAGCAATTCAGCCACGCCGGCGCGCAAAATGGAGCGCAACACGCGCTCCAACCGGTCGAGGCTCCATTCCTTATCCAGCGATTTGGCCAGAATTTCATCAATTGTCGTCTGGCGCTCCTGCACCGCCAGAATGATGTCCAACATCAAGCCGCGATGCGGCTTCGCCGCCTGTTCCCCGTCTTCCAGATGCAATCCGTCGCGGCGTTCCTGACCATATTCCATTTGATACAAGGCTTGCACGGCGGCCAAGCGCGCCGTGCGCTTGGCATCGCCGGCATGGCTGGGGGTGGCTTCTTGGCTCATGATTTTGCCACCCAGCGCCGACGGGAATGCAAATTGAAGCCCTGCTTCACCTCAATCATCCGCAGGCAGGCCGCCGCCGCGTCGCCGCCGCGGTTGAAACGCTTGGGGTCGGCGCGTTCTTCGGCCTGCGCCAGCGTTTCAACCGTCAAAATGCCGTTGCCGATGGCCAGCACATAGCGCAACGCCAATTCCTGCAACCCCCGCGCGCTTTCGTTGCCGACGATTTCGTCATGCCGCGTGCTGCCTTTGATGACGCAGCCCAGGGCGATATAGCCGTCATAACGACGCCGCACTGGATCATAATCCAAGGCTTTCACGGCACAGGCGATGGCGGCCGGGATTTCCAACGCGCCAGGCACCGCCAACACATCATGCGACGCGCCGTTAGCTGCTAGAACATCGCGCGCACCTTGCAGCAATGCGTCGTTAATAGCGGCATAATAGCGCGCCTCCACGATAAGCACATGCGGCTTGGGGTCGAGCGCAAAAGTTTTTGACGCGGAAGGTTCCGAGTTTTTCATGACAAGAATCCCACCGGCTGTTGCGCCACCATTTTCAAGCCATAGGCATCGAGGCCCACAATTGTTTTAGGCGTGTTGGAAAGCAAAATCATGGAGCGAACGCCAAGATCTAGCAGAATTTGGGCGCCAACGCCGTAATCGCGCAACTCCGTAGCCGGCTCCGCGGTGCCTTCAAGCCGCTGCTGCAGCCGCAAGGAGAGGCTGGTAGGCTGCGCCTCGCGGATGAGAACGATCACGCCCCGCCCAGCTTTGCCAATCTGGTGCATCGCCGCTTGTAGCGCGCCGCCATGGCCGTGGCTGTGGTCGCCCAGCACATCGTCAATCACGTTCAAGGCGTGCATTCGCACCAACACCGGCGCCTCGCCGCCAATATCGCCCTTCACCAGGGCGATATGCTCGGCATAGGCCGCTTTGTTCACATAGATGTGCATGGCGAAATCGCCGCCATGCACACTGTGCAGCGACGTGGTCAGCTTGCGCTCGACAATCGTTTCCGTGCGCCGGCGATAGGCGATGAGGTCGGCGACTGTGCCGAGCTTCAGACCGTGATACTGCGCCAGTTGCACCAAATCCGGCAGGCGCGCCATGGTGCCGTCGTCATTCATGATCTCGCAGATGACGCCGGCAGGCACCAGGCCGGCACGGCGCGCGATGTCCACCGCCGCTTCAGTATGGCCGGCGCGCGCCAGCACGCCGCCGTCGCGCGCCACCAGTGGGAAAACATGGCCGGGCGTCACGATATGCTGCGGCCCGCTCTGCGGCGCGATGGCCACCTGCACGGTATGCGCCCGGTCGGCCGCGGAAATGCCGGTGGTTACGCCTTCCCGCGCTTCGATGGAAACGGTGAAGGCCGTCTGATGCCGCGTGCCGTTCATCTGGCTCATCAGCGGCAGTCCCAGCCGCTCCACCTGGTTTTTTTCCAACGCCAGGCAGATGAGGCCGCGGCCATGCTTGGCCATGAAATTGACGGCGGCGGGCGTGACGAACTGCGCCGGAATGACCAGATCGCCTTCATTCTCGCGGTCTTCATCATCGGCCAGAATGAACATGCGGCCGGCCTGCGCCTCGGCGATAATCTCTTCCGAAGTGGACAGAAACCGCTTCAAATCCTGCAGGTTTTCCTGTGGCATCGCGCCGCTCCGCATCATAGCCCCCGCTGCGCCAGCAGCCGGTCAAGATAGCGCGCTAGCATATCCACTTCCAGATTGACCGTCATGCCGGGCTGCAAGATGCTAAAATTCGTGGCCGCCAGCGTATGAGGAATGATGTTGACGCCGAAACCATCAGCAGCCACCTCGTTCACCGTCAGCGATACGCCATTGACGGCGACAGAACCCTTGGGCGCCAGGAAACGCCGCAGTGGCGCCGGCACGATGAAGCGGAAGCGCCAAGAGTCGCCTTCAGCATGGCGCTCCGCCACCGTCGCGGTGCCGTCAATATGACCGGAAACCATGTGGCCGCCCATTTCATCGCCGGTGCGCAAGGAACGCTCCAGATTGATGCGCTCGCCAACGCGCCAGGCGCCGATGGTTGTTTTGGCCAGCGTCTCGGCGGAAACCTGCACCTGGAATTGTCCGGCCTGCACCGCAATCGCTGTAAGGCACACGCCGTTGCAAGCGATGGAAGCGCCAACGGGCATATTATCTAAGGTCAAGCGCGTATAGATGGTCAGCACCGGGTCAGCCTGCTGGCCGATAGCGGCTAGTTCGCCTACATCCGTGATGATACCGGTGAACATGTCTTAGCCTAATGCCGGCAACGGGTTTTGCTTGGCCAGCACATCGAACGCCAGCAGCGTGCGCAGCAATTCTGGCAATTGGCGCAACGGCACCATGTTGGGGCCGTCGGATGGCGCGCAGTCCGGGTCTTGATGGGTTTCGATGAACACGGCGGCGACTCCCACGGCGATGGCCGCGCGCGCCAGCACCGGCACGAATTCGCGCTGGCCACCGCTGCGATCCCCCTGCCCGCCCGGCTGCTGCACGGAATGCGTCGCGTCAAATACCACCGGATAGCCTGTGGCCGCCAAGACTGGCAGCGCCCGCATGTCGGAAATGAGCGTGTTGTAACCGAAGCTGACGCCGCGTTCGCACAACAGAATGCGCTCATTGCCCGTGCTGGCGATTTTTGCCGCCACGTTCTTCATGTCCCACGGCGCCAGGAACTGGCCTTTCTTGACATTAATGGCCTTGCCGGTGGCGCCGGCCGCCAGCAACAAATCCGTCTGCCGGCAAAGGAAAGCCGGGATTTGCAGCACGTCCACCACCTCGGCCACGGCGGCGCATTGCGCGGCATCGTGAATATCCGTCAGCACCGGCAGGTTTGTTTTCTCGCGCACTTCAGCGAGAATAGGCAGGGATTTTTCGATGCCCAGACCACGCGCGGTGTTGACCGAACTGCGGTTGGCTTTGTCGAACGAAGTTTTATAAATCAGGTTGACGGAAAATTGCGCCGCGATTTCCGCCAGCGCCGCGCTCATTTCCAGCGCGTGGTCACGCGACTCCAACTGGCAAGGACCAGCGATGATGGTGAGTTTGTGATCATTGGCGATGCTGAATGCTGTGCCGTCCGGCCGCGTCAGCGTGACTTGCCTGTTGAGCGTCATGGCGCTTCCTGCTGCTTGCTGCGGCGCTGAAACAAATACCAGCTATAGGGCATGGCCAGCATATAGATGATGCCGACGATGCTGAAGGTGCGCCACGGGTTGGTGACCAGCTGCGCGATGATCAGCGCCGTGATGACGAAGATGGGCAAAATCAAGCTCTTCTTCACCCTTATCCCCTTCAATGCAAAAACCGGTATACGGCTAACCATTAACCCGCCCAACACCATCAGCCAGAAGGAAATCGTCACCGGTTCATTGAAAGTTGCGGTTTCCAGGGTGAAGCACCAGACCATCGGCAGCAGCGCCAAGCCGGCGGCGCCGGGGCTGGGCACGCCGGTGAAATAGTTTTTGTGCCAGGCCGGCTTGCTGGTGTCTTCCAGCATGGTGTTGAAGCGCGCCAGCCGCAGCGCGGCGCAGACCACATAGGCCAACACTGCCAACCAGCCCAGTTGATCAACGCTCTGCAGCGACCAGCGATAGAGAATGAAGGCCGGTGCCAGGCCGAAACAAATCATGTCTGACAGGCTGTCCAACTCCGCGCCGAATTTGCTGGTCATCCGCAACAGCCGTGCCACACGGCCATCCAGCACGTCAAACAGCGCCGCGACGCAGATGGCGGCCACAGCATGTTCCCATTTGTCATAAAGCGCGAAGCGAATGGCACTGAGCCCGGAACACAGCGCCATCAGCGTCAGCATATTTGGAATGAGGCGCGTGATCGGCAAACTGTGCCGCAACTCATACAGGTTGAGGTTACTCATCGCATGATGCCCGTGCGCGCCGGCGCGGATGCGCGCCAGTCAGCCAGAATGGTCTCGCCGCCGATCATGGTCTGGCCCACGACGACCTGCGCGGCGGCGCCCAATGGCAGGTAAATGTCGGCGCGACTGCCGAATCGGATGATGCCGTAGCGCGCTCCGGTTTGCATCTCCTGCCCTTGGGTAGCATCGCAAATTATTCGTCGCGCCACCAAACCAGCGATTTGAATCTGGGCATAATCCTTGCCCGGCTCCGGCAAGTCAATCACCAGCGAGAGGCGTTCGTTATCGGCGCTGGCTTTGTCCGCGGCGGCGTGCAGGAATTTGCCCGGATTATAGAGCCTTTTGCGCACTCGCCCCGCAGCGACAATGCGATTGACATGCACGTTAAAGACGCTGAGGAAAATGGTGACGCGTGTGCGCTGCTCTTCGCCCAGTTCCAACTCGGGCGGCGGCACGACATCTTGCACGGCGATCACGCGGCCATCGGCAGGCGAGACCATCAGCCCCTCGCCTTGCGGCACCATGCGGTCTGGGTCGCGAAAAAAATAGAGGCAGAAGGCCAAGGGGAGCAGAGTGACAAAGCCCAGACAAACCGACAGCGTGAATGACAGCAACGTCACGGCCAGGGCAATGGCGACGATGACATGCCCAGCAGGGTGCAGGCGGGGGATGGGAAAAGCCGCTGACATTCGGTTGCTCTTTCTTGAAAACAGAGGATTAACGGGCTTTATAACCGCATTTAAGCCCACGTTAAATAGGCATGTCTTATAATCGGCTAAGGCACGAAATAGCCAGATATTACAGTAATTTATATTCTTGCCGGCACGGTCAAACCATGGATGCTGTTACGCCAGATAACGAAGCGCTCGATCTCGTCCATTCCGGCCGCGCCGAGGCGCTGGCCAATGAGATCGTGGCTGAATCTTCCGCAACCGGCAAATTTCCTCGGCCGGCCTTGCTGATGAGCCGCTTGCAGGGCGGCGATTTTGAGCTGGACGGGCTGAATATTCATTTCAAGCGCCAGGCGCGACCAGGAGCGGCGTTGCTCACTTGCTCGGCGCTGGTTGGTTACTTGCCTTATACTGTTGAAGCGGCCACGAAGCGCGAAGCCTTGGGCAAAATTCTGGCCGCCACCACCGATTTGCGGCGCGCCCGCTTTTCGCTCGACCGGCAGAACTACATCCATTTGAGCGGCGAGATCGCGCTGCCGCCAGAACCCGAGGACTGCGATATTGCCTTGGGACTGCTGAGTGTCATTCAAGAAGCGCGGCCGTTTTTGACGCTCATCGCCCGCCAGTTGTAAAGCCATTGGCAAAAAGCGGAAACGCCGTATAGTTGTTTCATGCCACGTTCTAAATCCAAACAGCCATTGCCTGACCGATTGGCACAAGCCGCGCTGCAAATCGCGGCGCAGGGCTGGGAACGGGTGACGGCGGCCACGCTAGCAAAAGCGGTGCCCTGCAGCGCCAATGAAGCGGCGGATTTTTTGGCTACTCCCTGCCGAACCATGCGCGATCTGGCGGATTTCATCACCCGCCAGACGCTGAAG
>CAZBSB010000102.1:1314-8479 GCA_964494535.1 uncultured Rhodospirillales bacterium | reverse complement strand
ACACCTACGCAGATTTTGCGCAATGAGCCCGCAGGCATCGTGGCACCGGCGGCCCCACCGTGCTACCTTACCAAAGTTTTCTGTGGTTGGGCCGCTGGCCCCGTTTCGCATTTCCGACTTGGAGTAAAAAAATGAATCGTCTTCAGAAGCCATTGACTGGCGTCGCGATGGCTTGCGCGGTGGCAATGAGCGTCGGCGGGGCCACCGCCGATAGCGGCCAGCGGCAGAATCTTGGCGTTATAAGCCACGCCGCGCATCCCGAAATCATTCTTGCCGGCGGCGATAGTGCCGGACACGTGGGTGCCGTGGTAACTGCCAAAATCATTATCAATCACATTGGCGGTGCCGCGAATATAGTCATAGCCGCCCGGCGCGATGTTGTCGCGGATATCCGGATGCAACGTGTTTAACCCCGAATCAACCACCGCCACGGTGATGCCCTGCCCCGTGAAGCCGGCGGCGTTGGCCGGTCCGACATTGGCGCGCGCCAACCCGCTTTGGTTGGCGTATTCCTGCGTCTCGCCGACGGTCGGCGGCGGATCAAGTGGACCCGTTGGCGTTGTAGGAGTGCTAGCGGCATCATCGCCATCATCGCCACCGGCGAGCACGGCAATCGCCACACCGCCGCCGACAGCGGCGGCGCCGCCCAGCAGCACCCATGGCCAGTTGCGGCCGAACCATGTGGTGTGACCCGGCGGCTCATAAGCCGGGTCTTGCGCCAAGGTGCGTAGTTTCATGGGTTGCTGGAAAGATTCCACGTTGCCCATCGCCACTTTCTGGCCGGCCGCTTCGGCCTGCAGCTCTTCCGCCAGCTGGGGATACAGCTTCTTGAAGCGCGCCACGATTTCCGCCTTCTTGGTAGGGTGCAGCGCGATTTCGTGTTTCATGCTCATGCGCACGGCTTCGCTGAAAATCTGGTCGCGATCAGCAGGGTTGGCGCGAATCACTTCCCACATGCGCTCGTTGAAATGCGCCGGATCATTCTGCAGCGCGGTTTGCAACGTCTCGGTATAAGGGCTGGCCAGAGCGGCACCCGCCGGCATGACGATGCCGAGGGCAAAGACGCTGCACAGTAATTGACGCTTGAAGCTACGGCGGGTGGAGGCTGGAGCGAGGCGCGACATCAATAATCCCCTGATGAAAAACGTTGAAGCCGTGGAAAGTGGACGCTATTTTAGGCTCAATAGCAAATAAATTTATATGGTTAATATCACGTTAGCTTTGATCAAGACAACCAGCTGGTCACTAATTAATACCAGCTTTGACGTTTTCCGGCCACGCGACTAGCTTCCCATAATGGAACCTCTGCCCCCGCCTACCAACTGGCTCGCCGACCTGCCGCCGCTGCGCACGGTCATTGCCCAACATGGTTTGGCGGCGCGCAAAAGCCTGGGACAGCATTTTTTGTTGGATAGTAATATCACCGAAAAAATCGTCCGCTTGGCCGGCGACCTGGCCGGTTGTCACGTTATTGAAATCGGCCCTGGCCCGGGCGGCCTGACCCGTGCTTTGCTGGCCAGCGCCGCCGCCACGGTCACGGCGATTGAGCGCGATGACCGGTGTCTGACGGCGCTCGCCCCCTTGGTAGCAGGCGCCGAGGGTCGTTTCCGACTGGTAGCGCAGGATGCGCTGACGGTTGACGTGACGGATTTGGCGCCGCCGCCGCGTGTCATCATCGCCAACCTGCCCTATAATATCGGCACTGAATTGCTGATTGGCTGGCTGCAACAATACCGGCAGATCGCCGGCATGGTGCTGATGTTTCAACGCGAAGTGGCGGAGCGGCTTTATGCCGTGCCGGACAGCAAGCCTTATGGACGGTTGAGCGTACTAGCGCAGGCTTGCTGCAAAGTCGAAAAGTTGTTTCATCTGCCGGCGCGCGCCTTCACGCCGCCGCCGAAAGTTGACTCGACCGTTGTGCAGCTTGAGCCAAGGCCGGATGGGCCTAATGCCGTCCTGCTGGCGAAACTGGAGCGCATCACCGCTGCGGCCTTTGGCCAGCGGCGCAAGATGCTGCGCAGCAGCCTGGCAAGTGTTGGCGGCGATGCCTTGCTGGCGTCTACAGGTATCGCCCCCACACGTCGGGCGGAAACTTTAACGGTGTCAGAGTATTTGCAATTAGCGGTCGCTTTGCAATCTTAGCTGCTAGACACAGCCTCCCGCAGCACATTCTTCATTTTGAAACAGTACCAATGGACGCCGCTGGCGTTCAGGCCGTACGGAACTGCTTTTCTTGCCTTGAGATTTACTCATGTCGCGCCACGCTTTGCCAAAAGCGGTGACAGCATTAATGAAGGTCGCGCCAGCAGCGGGCACCGCGACGGTTTCGATGGCCTGGCTCGTGGCATTGGCGAGATCCCCGGCAGCGGCAATTACGGGGTTCGGCGAGGCCTGCGCCAACGGCGCCCCCAATTTCAGACCTGCGGCCATGAGTGCCAGTGCACCGGCCGCACCGAAGGAAAACAGCTCAGCCTTAGTCTTTCGCATTAAGGTTTTAAGCGTCGCCATCCTACCCTGCCCGTGTTTATGCCGCTCAATATCGTAACAACTGCCGCCCGATATCGTAATAATCTTACGTTACCCTAGCCGTGACGAAAATAATAATTCAAGTCGTTTCATTGGAGAAGATCGAAAGTAAAGTTGACGAAAGTAATGCCGTGACCTTTCTTATCACGATGATGCAGGCACGCAAACGCGCGCAAGAGCGCAAATATGTGATCTATGGCCACGCCAACCCGGCGCTACAGGCCAAAGAGCGCGTGAAGCTGACGGAAATGCTGCAAGCGGCAGAGACTGCGCAGGATGCGGAAGCCGTGCAGTTGTCCAAATTCCGGCTCGACAATCTCGGCCGCAAAGTGCCGCTCGACACCGCCGTGCAATTGCTAGGGTCAACGAAGAGCAAAGATTGGGTCGTCGCCCCGACCTGCAGCAGCTGCGGCGAGGAAGTGCATCTTACGGGGGTGCATTCTCTGAAAACCAAAGCTACTTATGCTCATGCGCCGCTTGATCCGGCAACCGCGCCGGCGGAGCGTTGCGAGCTGCGCTCCAACGTGGATACGCGCTTTGTTGGCCATACAGGCCACCACGACCCGGAACTGGCCAAGAAAAACCGTGCCGCCTTTTATCAGCAGGAGATCGTGGCGCAATTCGTGCAGGTAGCGCACAACATTCTCGGCCGCGATTATAAAACCGATATACCCGAGCGTGTGCTGCAGCGCGCCGACGAGCTGAAAATCTGGAGCCAAGTGCATGACCCGAAGCTGGCGCCGTTCCAACTGATGGCGCTGACCGGCAACCGCTTCGACGCGACGTTCCTCGATGGGTCGCGCCACAAGATCGGCTTCGTACTGGAACAGCATTACACGGCGAAAGACCAAAATAACGGCAGCCTGCACCCCAGTGATTTGCGGCTTTATGGCGTTTTTGCGCATCATCGGTACCAGGGCGCGGCGAAATTATGGTCCATTCCAGGGCTGAAGCGGCATTGGGGTTTTATGGTCTCGCAACAAGACTGGGACGCGGCGCGGCGCGAAACCACCGGCCAGCAGCTGGATATCCTCACCCCTGCGCCGCCAGCCACCGCGCATTACGGCAAGGACGCCGCGAAGAAAACCTACTTGATCGTGTCTCACGCCACGACGGACAATTTGGCGCCGATCAGCTACACGCAAGTGCAAAGAGCCTTGGCGGGCAATATACCTGTGAGCGACTATAGGCGGAGCCTGATCGCCCGCACCGATGCGCTCATCGCGCAATTCGGCGCCGGCCCACTGCGGCGCGCCAAAGCCTCTCAACCATCAACAGCGCCGGCCGCCGCACGCTAAAATCTCACGGCCACTTCACCACAGGTGGCAGGGACATCAATATCGCTTCCGTATTGCCGCCGGTTTTCAGGCCGAAGGTCGTGCCGCGATCATAAAGCAAATTAAACTCCACATAGCGCCCGCGGCGGATAAGCTGCGCCTCGCGCTGCTCCGGCGTCCAGGGTTCGGCCATCCGGGCGCGGACAATCGGTTCGTAGGCCGCCAAAAACGCTTCCCCTACATCGCGCGTGAAGGCGAAATCCGCGTCAAAATCGCCGCTGTTCAGATTATCGTAAAAAATGCCACCCAGTCCCCGCGCCTCGCCGCGATGCGGTAGATAGAAATAGTCATCGCACCATTGCTTGAAACGCGGGTAATAGCCCGCATCATGCCGGTCGCATGTGGCTTGCAGCACGGCATGAAATTCCGCCGCATCAGCCTGAGACGCGACGCTGTCCGGGAACATCGGCGTGATATCCATGCCGCCACCGAACCAACTACGGCTGGTCACGATGAGCCGCGTGTTCATATGCGCAGCAGGAATCAGCGGTGATGCCAGATGCGCCACCAGGCTGATGCCGCCCGCCCAAAAAGCGCCGTCCGTTTCGGCGCCCGGAATTTGGCGACGAAATTCCGGCGAGAAGGTGCCATAGACTTCCGAGACGTTGACGCCTACTTTTTCAAACACGCGCCCATGCATCAAGGCCATGGTGCCGCCGCCGCCCGGCGCGCCGCCGGCATCCTGACGTTGCCAGCTTTTGCGTGCAAACCGGCCAGCCGGCGCTGTTGCGGCGCCGGGCGCCATGTTTTCCAAAGCCTCAAAGGCCGTGCAGATATTGTCGCGCAGGGTCGTGAACCATGTCATCGCCGCTTGGCGTTGTTCCGCCGTAGCCAACACGTTGGCAGCTATGTCCGCAGTCGTCATGATGCGTCGCTTTCCTCGGTTTGCCGCAACGCTTCGCCGATCACCATCGCCGCCGCCGTCACCACATTCAACGACCGCGCCGAACCCACCAGCGGCACCAGCAACCGTTCGGTTGCGGCCTGATGCACCTCATCCGGCACGCCAGCACTCTCTTGCCCCACCAATAGCACATCATCCGGCCGGTAACGTATGGCGGTGTAAGGTTTGGCTCCCCGTGTGGTCAAGAGTAGCAGCCGCCGCCCCTGCAACTGTTGGTAAAAAGCCGGTCAATCGGCGTGCAGGGTGTGACAAATCAGCGCAGCATAGTCCATGGCCACGCGGCGCAATTTCGCGTCGTCCAACACGAAGCCGCAGGGCTTGATGATATCAAATCCCAACCCCAGACAGGCGCAAAGCCGCAGCATCGCGCCGGTATTCTGGGCGATATCCGGCTGATAGGCGGCGAGCCGCAGGCGATGCGCGACGCCGGTTGTTGGCAAAGACAGCTCCGACATGCTTCCCGCTTGCCACAGCCAGGCCGGACTGTCCATGCGGCTCCGGAATAATGCCGGCAACCCCTTGACGCAGTTCAGCAAGCAGCGCAAAACACAGCAGCTTTAGCAAGACTTGCCGGACACCCGATTCCGGCCACGCCACCACAGGATTTTTGCCCATGGCCGAAACCATAACACACCCCGCCGATCACGGCGACACGGTCGGCACCCGCCGCGACTTCATTATCCTGGCCGGCGCGGCCATGGGCACGGTGGGCACCGCCATCGCCGCCTGGCCTTTCATTCACACCATGAACCCCGCCGCCGACACGCTGGCGCTGGCCACGGTTGAGGTGGATTTAGCGCCGGTGAAGGAAGGCCAATCCATCACCGTCACTTGGCGCGGGCAGCCCGTCTTCATTCGCCACCGCACGGTGGCGGAGATTGAGGAGGCACGTAAGGTTGACGTCGCCACTCTGCGCGACAAGCAGAGCGATGAGGATCGCGTTCGGGATTCCACTTACAAGTTGAAAGCCATGCCGCAATGGCTGGTCACTTTGGGCGTTTGCACCCATCTGGGCTGCGTGCCGAAAGGCCAGAAGCCCACCGAGCCGCACGGCGAATATGGCGGTTGGTTCTGCCCTTGCCACGGCTCACACTATGATACGTCCGGCCGCATCCGCAAAGGCCCAGCGCCGAAGAACCTCGAAGTGCCGGTCTATGAGTTCCTGACTGAAAACCGCATCAAGATCATTGATAAAAGAAAAGCCTGAGCCTCGGAGTTCCCAATATGTCGCACGCCCCGCGCGTTCCGTTTGACAATCCGGTCGTGGAATGGATTGACAGCCGCCTTCCCCTCTTCACCATGATGGGCAAGGAATATGGCAGCTTCCCCTCGCCGCGCAATTTCAACTATCTGTGGAATTTCGGCGCGCTCTCGCTGTTCGTGCTGCTCACCATGATTGCCAGTGGCCTCGTGCTGGCCATGCAATACACCCCCTCCACTGACCATGCCTTCAACTCCGTCGAGCGCATCATGCGCGATGTCAATTGGGGCTGGCTGGTGCGCTATATCCACATGAACGGCGCCTCGATGTTCTTCATCGTCGTCTATATCCACATGTTCCGCGGCCTCTATTACGGGTCATACAAGCAGCCGCGCGAATTGCTGTGGATGATCGGCGTCGTCATCCTGCTGCTGATGATGGCCACGGCCTTTATGGGCTATGTGCTGCCTTGGGGGCAGATGAGCTATTGGGGCGCCACCGTCATCACCAATTTGTTTTCCGCCTTTCCGCTGATCGGCGACCCTATCGTGACCTGGCTGTGGGGCGGCTTTTCGGTGGACAATCCAACGCTCAACCGCTTCTTCGCGCTGCATTTCCTGCTGCCTTTCGTGATTTTCGGCGTCGCGTTCCTGCATATTGCCGCTTTGCACATTTGCGGCTCCAACAATCCGTTGGGCATCGAACCGAAAGGACCGCAGGACACCATCCCCTTCCATCCCTATTACACCTCCAAGGATATTTTCGGCCTGACGGTGTTTTTGATTTTCTTTGCCACCATGGTGTTCTTCGCGCCGAATTATCTCGGTCACCCGGACAATTACATTCCGGCCGACCCGATGGTGACGCCCGCGCACATCGTGCCGGAATGGTATTTCCTGCCTTTCTATGCCATGCTGCGCGCCATCACCTTCGACATCACCATCCCCTTTACCGACATTATCCTCATCTCCTCCAAACTTGGCGGCGTGCTGACGATGTTCGGCTCCATCGCCATGCTGTTTATCCTGCCCTTCATTGACCGGTCGCCGGTGCGCAGCGCGACATTCCGCCCGCTCTACCGCATCATGTTCTGGGTGTTCGTCCTGAACTGCTGCCTGCTCACCTATATCGGCGGCAAGCCGGCCGAAGAGCCTTATGTCATGATCGGCCAATTCGGGACCCTGCTCTATTTCGGCC
>CAZBSB010000102.1:0-1304 GCA_964494535.1 uncultured Rhodospirillales bacterium | reverse complement strand
TTTCGTGGTGCTGTTCTTCCTACCGAAGTTCGAGAAGACTTTGCCGTTGCCCACCAGCATCGCCGCCGCCGTGCTGGCTAAGAAAGCCTGAGGACACCATGGTCATGCCGACATTCCGCTCCGCTTGCCGTGCCGCCTTGGTTGTTGCCTTGCTGTCCACGCCCGCCTTCGCCGGCAGCGGTGAAACCAAGGCGCCGCATGAACCGCCGGGCGGCTGGAAACATGTCGGCATCACCGGCACGTTTGACCGCCACGCACTGCAGCGCGGCTATCAAGTCTATAAGGAAGTCTGCGCCGCCTGCCACAGCATGAAGCTGCTGTCGTTCCGCAATCTGGCAGATATCGGCTTCACTGAAGCGCAGGTCAAGGCCATCGCCGCCGGCTATCAGGTGCCGGACGCGCCGGACGATGCCGGTGAAGTAAAAATGCGCCCGGCCTTGCCGTCCGACCGTTTCGTCAGCCCCTTTGCGAACGATAAGGCGGCTCGCGCCGCCAACAACGGCGCCCTGCCGCCGGATTTGTCGCTCATCGTCAAGGCACGCCATCACGGCGAGGATTACATTTATTCACTGCTCACCGGCTATGGCACCGCGCCGGAAGGCGTGACGCTGGGCGCCGGCATGAACTACAACCCGTATTTCTCCGGCGGCCAAATCGCCATGGCTTCGCCGTTGAATGAGGACGGCGTGACTTACGCCGATGGTACGAAAGCCACGGTCTCGCAAATGGCGGCGGACGTCAGCACCTTCCTCACCTGGGCAGCGGAACCAAAGCTGGAAGTGCGGAAACAGACGGGCGTGAAAGTCATTCTGTTCCTCGTCGTCTTTTCGCTGCTAATGTATGCCACCAAACGCCGGATTTGGCGCAACCTGCACTAAGGCCGCCGTCAGTTGAGCGAGCTGACTGAGGGCCGAGGAATTTGTGTGCGGCCTTGTCGTAGCGCGTTGCTATGCCCCTGCACTGCTTGAGTTTGCAGAATAAATCTCGATCAGGTGGCGGATCTTGTAAAGTTCCCTGTCGGGAATCACTCAAAGCTTTGTGGTTGCGCATTGGTGGAATGTCGGGAGTTATCCCGGTGGCTGCCAGAGGCCGGAGCACCCGATCATCCGCGTCATAGCCTTCATCGCCCTGAACCGTTTTGGCCTGAACACGCGGCAAAAGGATTAGGTATTGTCGATCCTGGCATATTCGCTGTCGGCGTCTCCGGCCAACCGCTTGAATATCCTTTCCTAAACACTGCTTCCGACCCAACGGCGATGCAAGTTCCTCCAATCGCCAAAGCGTTCCGGCGAAGACGCACCCTA
>CAZBSB010000101.1:1866-8545 GCA_964494535.1 uncultured Rhodospirillales bacterium | reverse complement strand
TAAGCCATAATGAAAATGCGCACCGCCGCCGTGAACGACGCCGAGGCTGATTGGGTGGCTGCTATCTGGGTCGCGATCTCATGCAGGCTGATGCGTTCGCGCCGGCAGATTTCCTTCAGCGCGTCCCACATCACAGGCTCGAGCCGGATGCTCGTGCGATGTCCGGCGACGATGATATTGCGATTAACCGGCGTGTTATCCGCCGCCATATCCGGGGGCTTTATCATCTTTAAGCGGTTGTTCTGCACCTGTCCCATGGTAAGTCTTCCTTGGTGGGTTGAACGCACCTGCATTATCACCTTTCACGGCCAGCATTTCCCTGCCATGGGCTGCCTCGTTCGCAGCTCAGCCAGCATTTTTGACATACATGCAAACGACACGAACAAGCAAAATCATATACTCGTTTTAATTGCAATATATTTTATAGTACTCGTATAAATTAGTTGTGGTTGTGATATAACGCGTAATAGGGAAACTGATACAAAGCCCTAAGTTAAAAATATTGCTGTATGGGGATTGTTGGAGAAAACACAAACCATGGGGTGAGGTGTTTACTGCCATACCTGCCGGCCGATAGGAGAATCAATGCGAGCGGTCATTTTCCCTCTCGCCGCCAGGCCAGCATGATGCTGGCGGTGAGGAAGAGTGCCCAGACCCAGGCGGGGAGCAGCGGTTCGGCTTGGGCGCCGGTGATGATGCTCTGGCCGTTGCGCGGCAGGCCGAGCCAGTTGTCGCCATATTGGCGGTCACGCTTATCGGTGCGGCGCAGATCGAAACCAGTGCCGGAATTCGCCAGCCACAGGCTGCCGCCGCCGGTGGCGGACTGCACAGGCTGGAGAATTTCGGTGGTCGCCAGCATGTCCTGCAGTTCCGGCGCGTTGGGGTCGCCCACCACAATCACCTGATCCTTGCCGTTGCGCGACACGGTATAGGCGCCGACCTGGCCGAGCAGCAGGCTAGCTTCGGCGCCGGCGCTTTCGGTGTCCGGGCGGGTGTTGGGCGGCACCTTCAGCAGGACTTCCTGCCGGGTGCCGTCCGGCGCCGTGACGGTCACGCTTTCCTGCGCTGGGGTGGGCGTGGGGCGGCGGATGCGGAGGCGGTAATTTTCGCCTTCGGTCTGCACAGATAATTGCAGCTGGTCTTCCTCCAGTTCCGGCTCTTTCATCAGCCAATGGGCGAGGCGCCGCAGCAGTTCGGAAGCGGGGCCGCCGCCCTGGTGGCCGTATGTCCAGAGCCACATGCTGTCGCTGTGCAATTGCGCGACGCGGCCTTCGCCGACCCTGTCCAGCACCAGGAGCGGCAGCAGGCCGATGCCGGTCATCAGCACCTGGCCGCGCAGCAGTTTGGTGTCAGTCTGATGATACCAGGGGCCCCAGTCTTTGCTACTGCCCAGGCCTTGCGTGACCGGATGCTCGGTGCCGCGGCGCGTTAGTTTCGGCACGAAACGCTGTTTGAGGAAGAGTTGCTCCGGTGCTGTCGGTAGGATGCGGCCGAGCGGCGTTTTAAACAGGCTTTGACTGCCGACATAAGACGAGCCGCTGGCGTCCAGGAAAGCGCCGCCTTCCTCCACATAGCGTGCGATATTGTCAAAATAAGGCATGGGCAACATGCCCTGTTTGCGGAAACGGTCGAAGATGATGAGATCGAAGCTCTTCAGCTTGTCTTGGAAGAGTTCCTGCACAGGAAAACCGATGAGCGACATTTCCTTATCGGGGGTGCCGTCATGTTTGCTGGGGGGGCGCAGGATGGTGAAATGCACCAAATCCACCGCCGTGTCGGCGCGCAGCAGATTGCGCCAGATGCGCTCCACCGGATGCGGCTCGCCGCTGACCAACAACACACGCAGCTTGTCTCGTACGCCCTGAACGCTGACGACGGCGCGGTTGTTGGCGCGGGTGAGATCGTTCGGCAGCAGCGGCGTTTCCAGCAGGAAGACGTTGGCGCCGGCATGGGCGACCGGCAGTTCCAGCGTCACCTTCTCGCCGGTGGTGATGTCGAAAATATTGTCGTCGCCGTTTAGGGTATGCAGCATGATTTGCGTGGCGCGGCCGCGATCCTTGGGTTGATCCACGACGCGCAATTTGAGTTTTACGGTCTTGCCGACCATGCCGTAATGCGGCACTTCGAGCAGTTCAATGCGGCGATCCTGCTCGTCCGGCTTGCCGGTGAGCAGCGCGTGGACGGGGCCGACATCGCGCAGGAGTTTTTCGTCATCTTTCAGATCATGAATTTGGCCGTCCGTCACCATAATGACGCCGGCGCGGCGCTCTTGCGGCACTTCCGCCATGGCTTGCGCGACCGCACCGGCCAGCAAGGTTTGGTCGTGGCCGGCGGTCTGAACCTCGCGCACTTCCAGATCGGGGAAACGCTTCAGCTGGTCGCGCAAAGCGGGCAGAATCTGCTGCATTTGTTCGCTGCGACCGGGCAGATTCTGGCTGGCGCTGTTGTCCACCGCCAGTACCATGACATCGCGCACGGGTTGGCGTTGGGCGCGTTCCGCCACCGGATTGCCGAGCAGCGCCAGCAGCATGAGCAATGCCAGCAAGCGCCAGATGGCGCCCGGCGCGCGGCCATAGAGCGCCAGGCCGAGCAAACCGCAGCCGATGGTCGCGGCAACATAAAACCAGGGTAGGGGCAGCAGCGGTGCCAGGCTGAGTGTCAGCTGTTCCGGCAAAGCGGCGAGGGTGGTTTCCGAAGCGGCGCTCATTTTTGCATCCGTTCGAGAATGGCCGGCATGTGGACTTGATCCAATTTATAATTGCCGGTGAGGGCGTGCATGACCAGATTGAGGCCGCAGCGCAGCGCCATTTCATACTGCCGGGTGCGGCTATCGCTCGCCCAGGCGCCCGCCCAATCGCGCGCGCCGATGAACAGGCCGGAGACATTATCCTGCCGGCCGCTGGTGTCGCTCTCGCCCCACAAGGCGCCGTCTAATGTGCGTCCCGGGCAGTCTTGGAGCAAATAGAAGGCGCGGTAGAGAGCGTGTTCGGCGGTGATGGGTGCCAGCATGGGCAGCGGGATGCCGGACTCGCGCAATGTCACGTTGTTTTCTGGGTCGCTGGCCAGGTCAATCAGCACCATGCCGCCATGGGCGAGATAATCCTGGAGTTTGCCGATGGCTTTGCCGGTGAGTTGCGGATTTTCGGTGAGCGGCCAATAGAGCAAAGGCACCAGACTGAGATCGTCCTGCTCCAGATTGATGGAGAGGGTGCCGATATTTTCCACCGCCGTCTTTTGTTTGACGCGCACCGCCAAAGATTGCATACCGCGCGCGGCGATAGGTGTACGGCCGCCGGCGCCGTTGGTGACATAACCCAGCCAGATATTTTCGCTCAGCGCAATGGATTCGTCGGTGCCCGCTTGAGCGGGTGGCGACGCTATGATCAGCAGCAAAGCCAAGCCGGCGGGTAGCAGACGCTGGGGCATCAGGCCGCGCAGCGTGAGAGCCAAGCCCATGTCGAACAAGAACAGCAACAAGGCGGCGAGCAGCAGCCAGGGGCGGAGTTCATGTTCGCCGGTTTCACTGACTAGGCGCTCGCGGCTGTCCGGTAGGAAGGGCAGCAGGCTACCGACGCCCTGGCCGAGATTGAAGGCGCGGCTTTGCGGGGGCTGGCCGTAATAACCGGGGGGATGTTCGGGAGACACTTGATAGGCCGCTTGTTCTGTTGGTGTCAGCGGCTGGGCGCTGGCTTCCGGCGGCAGCAATTGGCCATAGGCATCCAGGAGCAGGCTGGGGGCGAGGGTCACGGCGCCGTCAAAGGCGACGCTGCCGGTGGCGGCCAGATTGACCAGCCGCTCTAGCATTTGCACGAAGAGGCCGGAGAGCGGGAGGTTTGACCAGCCGGGATAGGCCGGAACATGGAACAGCACCGTCAGGCCGGCGCCGCGGCGCGCGCCGGTGACCAGCGGTGTGCCGTCGGTCAGCAGCGCCCAACTGCTGTCGCCGTTCAGACCGGCGGGATCGGCCAGCAATTGCTGGCTGATTTGGATGTCGGCGGGCACCGTTAGACCCTGGAAGGGTGTGTTGGCGGGGAAGGGCTGCAGGCTTTGTGGCTTGCCCCAGCTGAAAATGCCGCCGATATCGCGCCGGCTTTGCCGCAACGGCACCGGCAGCAAGGGTTGATCGGTATCCAGCGCGGCGCCGGCGAATTGCACCAGGACGCCACCGGCCTCAAGCCAGGTTTCAAGGGCGGTGGCATCTTCCTGGAGCAAAGCGCGCTCGTTGGTGTTGAGGATGATGTTGGCTTTGCCGGCGATCAATTCCGCCACCGGCGCGGTCTGCACCAGGTTGTTGGCGCCGCGGTCGAGATAGTGCAGGCCGTTGAGCAATGGTTGGTCGGTCAGCGTCACAGGGTCGCCGACCAGGCCGGCTTTGTGGCGCACATTGCGGCCGTCCAGCAGCCAGATGCCGCCGGCATGTTGGTTATCTTGCAGCACCAGGCGTTGCGCCAGGTTGCGGAGTTCCGGCGGCAGGTCGAGCAGGATGTTCAGGGTTTTTTCCTGCGGCTTGAAGCTGCCTTGACCCATGCCCAAGGTGCGGCCGGCTTTGTCCTGCGCAGTGACCAACACGGCGGCGCTGGTGCTGGTATCCGCCCGCGCCACGGTGACGGCGAGCGCGCCGGCGGCGGCCTGCGCGGGCTGCAGGGCGTAACGCGGCCGTTCGTCTTGATAAATCGTCAGGTTGTTGGTGGCGGCTAATTGGTCATGCAGGGCGGTGGTGCCGGTGTCTTGCAAGCTGTCGTTGAACCAGAATACATGGCTGGCGGTTGGCCGTTTTTCAGTCAGCACGCGCTGGGCGGCGGCATGATCGGCCGGCCAGGGGCGCGGCTGCAGTTTGGCGAGGGTCGGGCAGGTGGTCAGCGCCGGCGCGGGGCCGATGGCCACCACATTGCTGCTGCGCTGCTCGGGCGCGGTCGGTAGTAGTAGGATATCCCGCTGTTCGCGTTCGGCGCGTTCGCAGAGTTGGCGCAAGGCCGCTTGCCATTGCGGCCAGGCGGCCGCGGCCGACCAGCTATTATCCACCATGATAGTGATGACGCCGGCGCCTGGCAGATTATCCTTGGGCGCGAAGACGGGGCGCGCCAGGCCGAGGAAGAGCAGGCTGAGCAGCACGAGGCGCAGCAGCAGCAGCCACCAGGGAGTGTGTGCCGGGCTTTGCGCGATGGGTTGCAGATCGCGCAGCAGGATGAGCGCGGGAAAGACGACGCGCTTGGGGCTGGGCGGCGTGAGCCGCAGCAGCCACCAAAGCAAGGGTAGGCTGGCGAAAGCCCAGAGCGCCAGGGGGGCGAGAAAATGCAAACCGCCGAACAGCGCGCCCATCATGTCACCGCCGCCGCGCCGCTTGAGCGGAGAAATGTTGATAGAGCCGCTCGACGCCTTTTTGCGCCGTCATGTTGGTGGCGTGGGTTTGGAACTTCCAGTCCATGGCGTTGGCGTATTGCTGAAGCTGGGCGCGCTGCGCCGCCAGATTGGCGCGGTAGGCCGCCAGCCAGCTTTCAAAGCGCGGCGCCAGGAGTTTCGGTTCATCTTCGCAGCTTTCAAACAGCACGCGGCCTTTCCAGGGCGGATGCACCTCCGCCGGATCGAGAATTTGCATCAGTTGGCCGCGGCAGCCGAGTTCTGCCCAGAGATTGAAAATCTTTTTCCAGGGGGGGAGCGGATTGAGAAAATCGCTGATGACCAGGACACTGGCGTGGCGCGGCAAGGGCGTGGCTGGCGGCGTGGGGGTGGCGGGCGCGTGGAGCAAAGCATAAGCTAAAGCAGCGAAGCCAGCCTTGCCGCGATACCGCCGCTGCGGGGCGTGGAGCAGCGCGACTTGCTCGCCGGCTTCCAGCGCCAGGTAAGCTAAAGCAAGCGCCAGGATGCTGGCGCGATAAAGTTTTGTCGGTAGTTTTTTGTTGCTTTGCCAATCCATGGAGGCGGTGTGGTCAACCCAGAGCAGGAGGGTTTGCGCTGCTTCCCATTCATGCTCGCGGATGAAGACGTGCTGGCTGCGGGCGGAGCTGTGCCAGTCTATGCGGCTGGCATCGTCGCCGGGCTGGTAGCGGCGGAACTGCCAGAAACTTTCGCCCTGGCCGGTGCGGCGGCGGCCATGCACACCCATTTGCACATGCGCGGCCACGCGTTGCGCCGCCAGCAACAGAGCTGGCAAATGGGCGCTGAGCTGGGCGGCCGCGTGACTGTGCTGATAGGCTTGGTTTTGCTTGGCCGACATCCGGCGATATCCTATGCGCCGTAAGAGCTGCGCAGCCTTTCTATGACACTGGCGATGGTCACGCCTTCCGACCGCGCCGCAAAATTCAGCGCCAAGCGATGCTGCAAGACCGAGGGCAGCAGTTGCAGCACATCCTCCATGGACGGTGCCAGTCGGCCTTCCAGCAAGGCGCGGGCGCGGCAAGCCAGGCTGAGCGCTTGCGAGGCGCGGGGGCCTGGACCCCAGCTGACATGCTGCTTGACGTAATCGTCGGTCGTCGAATCCGGGCGCGCCATGCGCACCAGGCGGAGGATGCCGTCCACGACCTGGTCGTTCAGCGGCATCCGGCGCACGAGGCGTTGGGCGGTGAGGAGTTCTTCCGCCGTCAGGCAGACATTGAGCGCGCCTTCGGCGGCGCCGGTGGTGGCGATGAGCATGTGGCGCTCGGCCGCCAGATCGGGATAGCGCATTTCCACCTGGAGCAGG
>CAZBSB010000101.1:0-1856 GCA_964494535.1 uncultured Rhodospirillales bacterium | reverse complement strand
TTTGACGGATAATCAACCAGCACTTTCATCAGGAAGCGGTCGAGCTGAGCTTCCGGCAGCGGGTAGGTGCCTTCCTGATCCACCGGGTTTTGCGTGGCGAGGACGTGGAACGGTTCAGGCAAAGTGCGGTTCTGGCCGGCGACGGCCACTTGGCGTTCCTGCATCGCTTGGAGGAGCGCCGATTGGGTGCGCGGGCTGGCGCGGTTGATTTCGTCCGCCATCAGCAGCTGGGTGAAGACTGGGCCTTGGATGAAGCGGAATTGTTTTTTGCCGTAGTCGCCTTCCTCCAGCACTTCGGCGCCGAGAATATCGGAGGGCATGAGGTCGGGGGTGAATTGGACGCGGCGGTGATTGAGCCCCAGAACCTGGCCGAGGGCGGTGACCAGGCGCGTCTTGGCGACGCCGGGCATCCCGATGAGCAGGACGTGGCCGCCGGAGAGCATGGCGGCGAGGCATTGGCGGATGACGTGATCCTGGCCGAAGATCGCTTTCTGCAGTTGGGCTTCGGCATTGTGCATTTTGGCGCTGGTTTGCTCCAGCTCATTGATCAGTTCCGGGTTGCCGGGGTTGGCGACGGGGGCGGTGGTGATGGTCACGGCGGCTCCTTTGACAATAGTGCCGCAGCATACCAAGCCGCAGCGGGAACGGAACGGGAAAAATAGTGTTGAAATATGGAGATATTGTTACACTCTGTCCATGACACAGCCACAATTAACCCCTGTTGACCAGCCTTGGCTATTCGCGCCCGATTTGCAACGGCTGTTCGTCGTGTTCGCGGCGGCGGGCGCCGAGCTGCGGGTGGTGGGCGGCGCGGTGCGCAACGCGCTGATGGGGGTGCCGATCAGCGATATTGACGCGGCCGTTAACCGTGCGCCTGAAGCCGTTGAAGCGGTGTTGCAGGCGGCGGGCATCAAGACCGTCCGCACCGGTTTCGCGCATGGCACTATTACGGCTGTGTTGCATGGGCAGGGTTATGAAATCACTAGCTTGCGCCGTGATGTCAGCACCGATGGCCGGCGCGCGGCCGTGGCCTTCAGCGGCGACTGGGCGGAGGATGCGGCGCGGCGGGATTTTACGTTCAATGCGCTGTATGCTGCGGCGGATGGCAGGGTGTTCGATTTTCATGACGGTGTGGCCGATGCCGTAGCGGGGCGGGTGCGGTTCATCGGCGTGGCTGAAGATCGGATCAGGGAAGATTATCTTCGCATTCTGCGGTTTTTTCGGTTTCAGGCGCAGTTTGGGCGTGGTGACTTTGATGCTGAGGGCATGGCGGCGTGTCAGGCTTTGGCGGGCGGCATGGCCAGCTTGTCACGCGAGCGGGTGACGCAGGAGTTCGCTAAACTGCTGTTGGCGGCGCAACCGCTGGCGGCGCTGCGGGCGATGCGAGAGACGCGGGTGTTGCCGCAGGTTTTGCCGCTGGCGCTTGATCTTGACCGGTTGGAGCGGTTGTTGGCGGTGCCGGAGGCCAAAGATTGCGCTTTGCCGGTGCGGCTGGCGGCGGCGTTGCCAAACGATGAGTTGTTGCCGGCGGTGTTGGCGGCGGCGCTGCGGTTGAGCGTGGCGGAGCAGAATGCGGTGTTGGCGCTGGCGATGAATCCAGAGACAATCACGGCTGAGGCGTTGCCGGCGTTGCTTTATCGGCACGGCTCGGCGTTTTGTCGAGGGCGCTTGCTGCTGCAGCAAGCGGATCATGCGGCGACGCCGCTGGCGGCGTTGTGGAAGCAAATAGACAAATGGCGGCAGCCGGCGTTTCCGCTGCGCGGCGCGGATTTGTTGGCGGCCGGACTGCAAGCATCGCCCAAGCTGGGGCAGGTGCTGCAGGCGGTTGAGGCGTGGTGGATTGAAGCGGGCTTCAG
>CAZBSB010000100.1:0-8585 GCA_964494535.1 uncultured Rhodospirillales bacterium | reverse complement strand
TATGCGAAATTCCAGACTGCGGAGAGTATGCCGCTGGCTGCCGCCAATCCGGGCGGCGTGGCAGGTGCAGGCGCTGGCCTCGGCGCTGGTTTGGCGATGGGGCAGATGATGGCTGGCGCCATGGGCGGCATGGCCGCACCGCCGGCCGGTGCTACTGCCGCTAGCGACCCGTTCGCAGCGTTGGAAAAGCTGGCTGATCTGGTCAAGCGCGGCGTCATCACTCAGGCCGATTTCGACGCCAAGAAGGCCGAGCTGCTGGCGCAGATTAAGTAATGGTCACTGCCGCCTGCCCGTCCTGCGGGGCGGAAATCGGCTTCCGCTCCGCCATTGCCGTGTCGGCCGTCTGCGCCTATTGCCGCACCCTGGTGGTGCGGCACGGCACCGCGATAGCCGCCATCGGCCAATGCGCCGTGCTGCCGGATGATGTCTCGCCATTCCAGCTGGGCACCACCGGCCTTTACACGCCGGCGCCCGGTGCGCGCCAGGGCTTCACGCTCATCGGCCGTATCCGCATGGCCTGGGCGGATGGCGGCTGGAACGAGTGGCTGATGCTGTTTGACGATGGCCGGCAAGGCTGGCTAGCCGAAGCGCAGGGCAGCCTGGCAGTTTCCCTGCCGCTCGAGACGCCGCCGGTGGATGATGCTCTGACGCGCGGGCTCCAGCTTAAGCAAAGCTATCATATCATGAGCCGCAGCTACACCGTCACGGACATCAAGACCGCGCGCTATGCCGGCTATGAAGGCGAGTTCGTGCGTCAGCTGGCGCCGCTGGACAGCGAGGTGACGGTGATTGACCTGACCTCCGAGGAAGGCGGCTTCGCCAGCGTCAGCTTCAGCGCGGCGGAAGCGCCGCTGTGGTTTGTGGGCGAGTATGTGCCGTTCGACGCATTCGGCTTCGGCGATCTGCGCGAAATTCCCGGCTGGGGGCTGCCGCCGCGCGCTCCTCCCAAGGAAGACCACGTCGTATGACCGACACTGCCCCACAGCCCGGCGTCAAGAGCCTCGCCTGCCCGCAATGCGGCGGCGCCGTGAGCATCCGCGCCGCCGGCCTCTCCACCACGGCGGTCTGCCAGCATTGCAGTTCGGTGCTTGACATCGCCAACGACAATCTGCGCGTCATCGCCGAAGCGCATAGCCGTACGCGCGACATTCCTTTGCCGCTGGGCAGTCGCGGCACGCTGCAGGGGCACGCGTGGGACGTCATCGGCTACATGGAGCGCAGCGATGCGACGGAGGAATATGCCTGGCGCGAATATCTGCTGTTCAACCCGTGGCAGGGCTTCCGCTTCCTGGTGGAAAACCAGGGGCATTGGAGCTTCGTCACCATGCTGCGCCAGTCGCTTGACAGTTGGATTGCCTATGTGCGCCACGCGGGGCGCAACCACCGCTTGTTCGGCACCACCAACGCCAAGGTGCTGTATGTGATGGGCGAGTTCTATTGGCGCGTGCGGGTGGGCGAGCGTTGCCATATCCGCGACTATGTGGCGCCGCCCTATATGCTGTCGTCCGAGCAGAACGCGCAGGAACTCACCTGGTCGGAAGGCGTGTATCTTGACAGCGCCAGGGTGCGCGATGCTTTCGGTATAAAGAGTGATTGGCCGGAGCCAAGCGGCGTGGCGCCCAACCAGCCCAACCCACACGGCGCCACTCTGGCGCGCAACCTCCGGCGCTTTGCCGCCTTTCTGCTGGTGTTGCTGCTGGCGCAATGCGCCATGGTGGCCGGCAGCCGCAACGCCGTGTTGTTGGAGCAAAGCTATGCGCTCACCGCCGCACAAATGGGCGTGCCGCAAGTGCTGGGCACACTGAACGTGCCGGGCGGCCAGGAAAATCTGGAAATCGCCGTCAGCTCGCCGGTGCAGAACCAATGGTTTGAGCTGGAGGCGGAACTCATTAACAAAGCGAACGGCGCGCGCCATCGCGTGATCGAAACCGTGGAATATTACACGGGCTATGACAGCGACGGCAGATGGTCGGAAGGCGGCCAGAGCCAGAGCGCCGTAATCTCCAGCCTGCCCGGCGGGCAATATGACCTGGTGGTGACGTCCAGCACAGACGCGCTGGCGCGCAGCAGTGATCCTCGCTTCAGCTTGATCTATCCTAACAGCGGCACCACCAGCCATCCTTACAGCATCAGCATCCGCCGCGATGTGCCGGTTTGGTCGAACTTCTGGCTGGCTTTGATCATCATCAGCTTCCTGCCGGTTTTGCAGCTACTGCGGCGCTCGGCTTTTGAGCGCGCACGTTGGGAGGAAAGCGATATCTCCATCACGCCCAGCGAATTTATCAACGAAGCTGCCGACCGGCGCGAATACCGCGAGAACAACACCCCGGAAGATGCCCGGCAATGGCGCCAGCAAGTGGATGAAGCGCGCAAGCGCAACCAGGGTTACAAGCCTCACCAAATGGACTTCACGGATTGGAATTAGGACGCTGCCATGCACCGCCTCATGACCGTCTATTATGTTCTCGTCCTGGCGCTGTTTGGCACCGCCTGGCACCAGGGCTATGCCGTCAGCAGCCTGTTCAGCCAACAACAGCATGGGCCGCGCATCCCGGGCCAAAATTCTTATCACAAATAACCACAGGAGCATCCCATGGACCTCGTTACCACGCCCGTCATCCTCAACTCGCTAGTCTTTAGCGTCATCGGCATTGTGGTGCTGATCGGCACCTTCCTGCTCGTAGAGCTGCTGACGCCGCGTTACAGCGTGTGGAAGGAAATCATCGAAAAGCAGAACCAGGCGCTGGCCATCCTGCTTGGCGCCTTCACCATCGCGCTCGCCATCATTATCGCCGCCGCCATCCATGGCTGAAGCCACGCCGCGGCAGGAGCGGGCGTTCAGCTTTCTGCTGCTGCTGTCCGTCTTCGTCATCGCCACTTGCGGCCTGGTCTATGAACTGGTGGCCGGCACGCTGGCCAGCTATCTGCTGGGCGATTCCGTCACGCAATTCTCCACCATCATCGGCACTTATTTGTTCGCCATGGGCATCGGCTCCTGGCTGTCGCAGCATATCACCCGCGATCTGCTGGCCACTTTTGTAAAAATTGAGATTCTGGTCGGCGTGGTCGGCGGCTTTTCGGCGGCGCTGCTGTTTTTCTTGTTTGATTGGGTCACGCATTTCCGCATCCCGCTCTATGGCCTCGTGCTGGTGGTCGGCATGTTGGTCGGCATCGAGATTCCGTTGCTGCTGCGAATTCTGAAGGATGAATTCGCCTTCAAAGACTTGGTCGCCCGCGTCTTTGCGTTTGATTATGTCGGCGCGCTGTTTGCGGCGCTGCTGTTCCCGCTGCTGCTGGTGCCACATCTCGGGCTGATCCGCACCAGCCTGCTGTTCGGCCTTTTCAATGTCGGCGTCGCGCTGTGGCTGACCTTGCGCTTCGGCACGGGCTTGCCGCGGCTGCGGCTGCACCAGAGCAGTGCTATCCTGGCCTTCGTCGCGTTGCTGCTGGGCTTTGTCTATGGCGACCGGCTGCAGCAGTTGGCGGAAGGCAACGCCTATACCGATACCGTCATCTACGCCCAGTCCACGCCTTATCAACGCCTGGTGCTGACGCGCGGCCAGCAGGATTTGCGCCTGTTCCTCAACGGCAATCTGCAATTCAGCTCCCGCGATGAATACCGTTATCACGAAGCGTTGGTACATCCGGGGCTGGCGGCGCTGCCGATTGCCAAGCGCGTGCTGATCCTGGGCGGCGGCGACGGTCTGGCGGCGCGCGAGGTGCTGAAATATCCCAACATCAACGAAATTCAGCTGGTTGATCTCGACCCCGCCATGACCAAACTCTTCAGCAGCAACGCGATGCTGACGGCGCTCAACGGCAACGCGTTGAACGATCCCAAGCTCAAAATCATCAATGCTGATGCTTTTCTCTGGCTGAAGCAGGAAAGCGCCAACCTGAAAGACCATTTCGATTTCATCGTCGTGGACTTCCCCGATCCGTCCAACTTTTCCATCGGCAAACTCTACACCGTGACTTTCTATGAGTTGCTGCAATCCGTGCTGGCGCCGGACGGCATGATGGTCATTCAAAGCACCTCGCCCTTCGTGGCGCGCAAATCCTACTGGTGCGTGGTGACAACGCTGGAAGAAACCGGATTGGTCACGGCGCCCTATCACGCCCATGTGCCGTCCTTCGGCGCTTGGGGCTTCGTGCTGGCCGGACGCAAGCCATTTCAGCCGGCAACGCAATATCCCGCCGGCCTGCGCTATCTGACGGCCAGCACCTTCGGCAACATGCTGATCTTCCCGCCCGATATGACGCGGCTGCCGGTGGCCGTTAACCGGCTGGATAACCAGGCGCTGGTGCATTATTTCGACGAGGAATGGGCGGATTATGGCGCGCATTAGTCGGCGTCATGTGTTGTTGGGCGGGTTGGGGCTGGCTGGGGCTGCGGCGCTGGGGGGCGTTCTTCGCCCCTCGCCGGCACCGCCAATTCCCGGCCGCATTGTGGGCGCGGAAGCCAGCCTCGGCCATCGCCTGCGCGGCGGCGATTTCCCGCCTGTCACTGCCACGGAAACGCATGACATCTTGATTGTCGGCGGCGGCATCGCCGGTCTCAGCGCCGCCTGGACGCTCGACCGCGCCGGTGTGAGCGATTATCTGCTGCTGGAAATGGCCGATGCACTGGGCGGCAATGCACGCAGCGGAAGCAACGATGTTTCCGCTTATCCTTGGGGCGCGCATTATGTGCCGTTGCTGACACCGGAAGCGCGCGCCGCGCAAGCCCTGTTCACGGAACTCGGCATCATCGCCGGCTGGCGCTCCGGCCAGCCGGTTTACAACGACTATTACCTGAGCGCCGATCCGCATGAACGTCTGCTCATCGCCGGTCATTGGCAGGATGGGCTGGTGCCGCAACTGGGCGTCACACCGACGGAGCAGGCGCAGCTTGATGCATTCTTCAACCATATCCAGGCCTTGAAAACGCGGCGCGGCGCCGATGGCAAGCCGGCCTTCGCCATTCCTTTGGCTTATAGCTCCCGCGATGCTGATCTGCTGGCGCTGGACAGCATCAGCATGGCGGACTGGCTGGCGCAGCAGGGTTGGGACGCCAAACCACTGCGCTGGTATGTGGATTATTGCTGCCGTGATGATTACGGCGCGCTGGCGGCCGCCGTCTCGGCCTGGGCAGGGCTGCATTATTTCGCCGCCCGTCACGGCCATGCCGGCAAGCATGAGGCGGATAGCGTGCTGACCTGGCCGGAAGGCAATGGCTGGATCGTCAACCGGATGCAGCAGCGGCTGAAAGGCACGACACGCACCGGCCTGTTGGCCTATCGCGTTACCGTTGAGGCGGATGGCGTGACGCTGCTGGCGCTGGATGCTACACATAACACCAGCATCGCCTTCAAGGCCAAGGCCGTCATTCTCGCCGTGCCGCATTTCATCGCGGCGCGGTTGTTAGACGCGGCGTTGCCGGTGCCGCATCATTACAGCCCGTGGCTGGTGGCGAATGTGACGCTCGACCGGCTGCCGCAGGGCACAGGCAGCCGGCTAGCCTGGGACAATGTGGTGTATGACAGCCAACTGCTTGGTTATGTGGTGGCCACGCACCAGAATCTGCAGCGCGTGCAGCGCCAGACCGTCATCACCTACTACTGGCCGCTTGATCATTTGCCGCCACCGGAAGCGCGGCAGGAAGCCTTGGCGCGCCCGTATCAGGCGTGGCAAGACGTCATCATGGCCGAGTTGCGCCGCATTCACCCCGAGTTGAGCGGCGCCGTGCGGAATTTGGATGTCTGGTTGTGGGGGCACGGCATGATTCGGCCGACACCCGGCTATATATGGAATGCCAACCGCTTGCCGGCGGCACAGCCACCCCTCTTTCTGGCGCACGCCGACCAGAGCGGCATTTCGATTTTCGAAGAAGCGAACTACCAGGGCGTGCGCGCAGCTGAAGAATTGCTGCGGCATCGGCAACGCCCGTTCGAGACGCTGTTATGACCCGTCCCACGCAGCCTTGGATATTTTCCGCCCGGTTGGACGGCGCCTTCATTCTGGCGCCGGCGTTGGTGGTCACGGCGGCAGCGTTGATTTTTCACCAGCAGGTCGCTTTGGTCAGCGCTCTGCCGCCCTGGCTATGGGGCTTGCTCATCATCGGCGTGGATGTTGCGCACGTCTATGCCACTTTGTTCCGCACCTATGCCGACCCAGCGGAGTGGCAGCAGCGCCAGGCTTTGTATATCGCCACACCGCTCCTGTGCTGGGCGGCCGGCGCCCTGCTCTATAATGTGGACGCGTTGTGGTTCTGGCGTGCGCTGGCCTATCTTGCGGCGTTTCACTTCGTGCGCCAGCAATATGGGCTGATGATGATCTATGCGCGGCTGGAACAGGCGCCGAAATGGGCGCGCCAGTTGGATCAAAGCGTCATCTATGCCGCCACGCTCTATCCGCTACTCTATTGGCACACGCATCTGCCGCGCGCCTTTGAATGGTTCGTGGCCGGCGATTTCGTGGCGCTGGCCACTTGGCTGCACCCGCTGGGGTTGGCGGCCTATCTGTTGCTGCTGCTGGCCTATGCCGGCAAGGAAATCTGGTACTCGCGGCAGACACAACGCTTCAACCTGCCCAAAAATTTGCTACTTGTTGGCACGGCACTTTCCTGGCTCACCGGCATCGTGTTGTTTGACAACGACCTCGCTTTCACCGCGCTCAATGTCATCGCCCATGGTGTGCCATATATGGCGCTGATCTGGGTCTTCTGCCGCAATCGTGCGCGGCAAACCGGCAAACCGCCCCTGCCCTGGCCACGCTTATTCACCACGCGTTTGCTGCCTTTGTTCGTCGGGATTATACTGGTTCTGGCTTATGTGGAAGAAGCATTATGGGACAGTCTGGTGTGGCGCGACCATGCCAGCCTGTTTGGCTGGTTACACTCTTTGCCGCGCCTGACCGATACGGCCACTTTGGCCTGGCTGGTGCCGCTGCTGGCGCTGCCGCAGATGACGCATTATGTGCTGGACGCTTTCATCTGGCGGCTGCAGGGCGACCGCCATGGCTGGCGCTCAACCTTGTTTGCGGCGGAGGGCGCGCGATGAACCATTTTGTCCCCCCTGGCACCCATGTGCTGCTGGATTTGTATGGCGCGACTAATCTTGAGGATTTGGTGGGGATTGAGCAGGTGCTACGCACCGCCGCGGCGGCCTGCGGCGCAACCGTGTTGCAGACCATGCTGCATCATTTCGGCACAGGCTGCGGCGTGACCGGCATGGCGCTGCTGGCGGAATCGCATCTCAGCATCCATACCTGGCCGGAGCGCGATTATGCGGCGTTGGATATTTTTCTGTGCGGCAGCAAAAGCGCCGAGCCGGCGGTGCAAGTCCTAACGGATTTTTTCCAACCCGCGCGGATCGTGCGCCAAGATGTGGCGCGTGGCGCCGCTACACCGACTTGACAGCGCCCAACCCGATGCAGTGATAGCGCAGGCCGGCGGCCTGCACTTCATGCGGCTTATAGATGTTGCGCAAATCCACCAGCACTGGAGCGCACAGCGTGTTGCGGATGCGCTGCAAATCCAAAGCGCGGAACTCGTTCCATTCCGTGATGATGACCAGCGCATCGGCGCCTGCCATGGCGCCATAAGCATCCTTCGCCCAGGCGACACCTGGCAGCAACGGCGTGGCCGCCGGCATTCCGACTGGATCAAAGGCCTGGATGGTTGCGCCGGCCTGCTGCAGTGCCGGAATGATGACCAGCGCCGGGCTTTCACGCATATCGTCCGTGTTCGGCTTAAACGTCACGCCCAGCACGGCGATGGTCTTGCCGCGTACATCGCCACCGCAGGCGGCAATAATACGCTGCGCCATCCGGCTTTTGCGCCGGTCATTGGCCTTGATAACATTTTCGACGATCGGCACCGACACGTCATGTTCCTGCGCGGTGCGCAGCAGCGCCAGCGTATCCTTGGGAAAACAGGAGCCGCCATAGCCCGGACCGGCATGAAGGAATTTGCGGCCAATGCGCCCATCCAGACCCATGGCTTGCGCCACCATGCGGACATCGGCGCCGGTGGCTTCGCACAAATCCGCCATTTCGTTGATGAAGCCAATCTTGACCGCCAGAAAAGCGTTGCTGGCATATTTGCACAGCTCCGCCGTCTCCAGCGTGGTCTGCACGATGGGCGTTTCCAGCAGATAGAGCGGCCGATAGAGCGCGCGCAAAATTGCGGCGGCGCGGTCATCTTCAACGCCGATGACCACGCGGTCGGGGCGCATGAAATCGGCAATTGCCGAGCCTTCGCGCAAAAATTCCGGATTGGAGCAGACGGCGAAATCCGCCTGCGGATTGGTTGCGCGGATGATTTGTGCGACCTGCCGTCCGGTGCCCACCGGCACGGTGGATTTGGTGACGACGGCGGTGAATTTGCCCGGCGGCAAGGCGGCGGCGATTTGGCGCGCGGCCTGAAACACATACTCCAAATCAGCATGACCGTCGCCGCGCCGGCTTGGCGTGCCGACAGCGATGAAGACGGCATCCGCTTGCTCCACCTGGCCGTCCAGGCTGGTGGTGAATTCCAAACGACCGGCGGCGCTGTTGCGGGCGACCAGAGTTTGCAGCTCCGCTTCGTAAATCGGAATTTCGCC
>CAZBSB010000099.1:0-8604 GCA_964494535.1 uncultured Rhodospirillales bacterium | reverse complement strand
GGCACGACGGCACTCATCGTTGGCACCGGTGCCAGCAACGGCAACGGCGCCCAGCTGACGGCAGCCGGCGTGTGGACGAATGCCTCAGATCGCCGCATCAAGGAAAACATCCAACCGCTGAGCTATGGGTTGGATACGGTCATGCGGCTGAAGCCGGTGGCCTATCAAATGAAGGACACGCACGAGAAGCAAATCGGCTTCATCGCGCAGGAGGTGGAGCAAGTGATGCCCGAAGTGGTCGTGCGGCCAGCCAATCTAGACGACCCCACCCAGCATTACACCCTAGCTTACGGCAATATGGTGGCCACGACGGTCATGGCCATTCAGGAACTAAAGGCGGAAAACGACCGGCTGCGGGCGGATATCGCCGGCTTGCGCCCCAACACCCGGCCGGAGCGCGCCGCGACCGGCTCCAGCATGATTTTGACCACCGGTTTCATTGTCCTGTTGCTTGGCCTCGGCGGGCTTGGCATGATGGTATTCCGCCTGCGGCGGGAGGTGCGGAGACTGCAGAAGGTGGCGTGAATGCGGCAAGCGCGGCGGTTAAGTGTCTGGGGACTGGCGGCGCTGCTGGGCGGCTTGCCCGGTGCCGTGCAGGCCGAAGCGGAACCAGCCAAGCCGGTGGTGCCACCAGCCAAAGCTGCAACGGCGCAGACGGCTCCTGTCGGCGACACCAAACCGGCAGACGGCGCTTTCCTGATTGACCCGACGCGCAACCCCGAAAAACTGCCACCGCATGAATTCCTGGCCGCGTTCAGCGCCTATCTTGACCAACCGGTGACGCCGCAGCCCATCGCGCCAGAGAAGTTCCGCGATTTCTGGCTGCGCTGGAGCATGATCACCACGCGCTATAAGCCGGACGGCGAGGAACTGCGCTTCACTTATGCCAACCAGCTGGCCGCCGAGGCGCTGGCCAAAGGGCAATATCCGTTTCCCGAAGGTGCCGTGCTGACCAAGATCGGCGCCCATGCGGTGCCTGACCCCGGCTTCAACAGCAGCAAGATTCCGGGATCCATCGCCCGCATTCAGGTAATGCTGAAGGACAGCAAGCATCCCGAAGCGCAAGACGGCTGGGTTTATGCGCTCTACACACCGAAATATCGCGGTGGGCTGACCAAAGATGAGCGCGAGGCCTGCCACGCCTGCCATTTGATGGTGCCGGAGCGCGATATGGTGTTTTCGCAGCCCTTCCCCATCGCGCTGGGCGCGGCGTTGGCCAGTGCCGCCGCGGCTGAGCCGTTTGCCGATAAATTCAAGCCGGTGGCGCTGGATAAGGTGAACGCGCCGCTGCAAAAGCTGCTGCGGCAGCAGGCCAAGCCGCCGAGCAGCATCATGCTGCTGGAAATGCCCAGCTTCGCCGGCACCTTGTTCGAGATGCGGGAGATTGTCAGTCGCCTGACGCGAGCCAGCGGCAAGCCCCATGCCGTGAGCGCGCCGGACGGCAAGGTTTTCCTGGTCAACCTGCCGGCCACGGCGCCGGATGGCTGCCTCACGATCATTCACACGGTTGACGCGCCGGTGCCGTCAGCGTCCGGGAATCCCACCGTTACCAAAACGCAGTGTGCTAAATGAGTTATCCGTGGCTTGCGCATTATCCGCCCGGCGTGGACTGGCACGCCAAACTGGAGCCGCAAAGCGTGGGCGCCATGTTCGCGGCGGCAGTGGAGCAGTATGGTGCCAATCCGTGCCTAGATTTTCTGGACAAGCGATATAGTTATGCCGAAGTCGCGCAGCTGGCGGCGCAGGCGGCCAAGGGCTTGCAGCAGATCGGCGTTGTCAAAGGCAGCCGCGTCGGCCTGTTCCTGCCCAATACGCCTTATTACGTCATTATGTATCTGGCGGTGCTGCAGGCTGGCGGCGTGGTGGTCAATTTCAACCCGCTTTATGCCGAGCAGGAAGTAGCCAAGCAGATTAAAGACAGCGACTGCCGGCTGATGGTGACGCTGGATTTGCACGCGCTGTATGACAAGCTGGCCAAGATGTTCGACCAGACGGGGCTGGAGCGCATCATTGTTTGCCGCATGGCGGATATTCTGCCGCCCTTCAAGGCGCTGCTGTTCCCGCTGTTGCGCTATAAGGAATTGGCGGCGGTGCCGCATGATGCGCGGCATGTGCCGTTCCACCAGCTCATCGCCAATGACGGCAAGCCGCAGCCGGTGGCGCTTGACCCGCTGACGGACGTGGCGGTGCTGCAATATACCGGCGGCACCACCGGCGTGCCCAAGGGTGCGGTATTAACGCACGCCAACCTGACCATCAACGCGCAGCAATCCAGCCTCTGGTTTCCTGAATTTCGGCTGGGCGAAGAGCGGATGCTGGGCGTGCTGCCCTTCTTCCATGTCTTCGCGCTGACCTGCGTGTTGAATGTCGGGCTGCGGATTGGCGCCGAAATCGTCATGCTGCCGCGCTTTGATTTGAAGCAGGTGGTAAAAACCATCGCGGCCAAGAAAATCACGCTGTTTCCGGCGGTGCCGACCATTTATACCGCCATCAATCAGTTCAAGGATTTAGGCAGCTACGATTTGTCTTCCGTGCGTTTCTGCATTTCCGGCGGGGCGGCCTTGCCCCTGGAAGTCAAACGCGATTTCGAGAAACTCACCGGCTGTGTGCTGGTGGAGGGGTATGGGTTGAGCGAGACTTCACCGGTGGCCTGCGCCAACCCGACCGTCGGCGCCAACAAACCCGGTTCTATCGGGCTGCCGCTGCCCGGCACCAGCATTGAGATTGTCAGCTTGGAAGACAAGACCACGCTCCTGCCGCCGGGCGAGCGCGGCGAGGTGTGCATTCGCGGCCCGCAGGTGATGGCCAGCTATTGGCACAACCCAGCGGAAACTGCGCTGGTGCTGCAGCCAACGCCGCAGGGAATGCGGCTGCATACCGGCGATGTCGGGCATATGGACAATGAAGGCTATACCTTCATCACCGACCGCATCAAGGACATGATTGCCGCCGGCGGCTTCAAGGTCTATCCACGGATGGTGGAGGAAGCAATTTATCAGCATCCGGCGGTGGAAGAATGCGTGGTGGCGGGTGTACCGGACGCGTATCGCGGCCAGACGGTGAAGGCCTTCATTAAACTGCGCCAAGGGCAGGCTTTGACGAAGGATGAGTTGCTCGCTTTTCTTAAGGACAAGCTGTCGCCGATCGAAATCCCCAAACAAATCGAGTTCCGCGACCGGCCGCTGCCGAAAACGCTCATCGGCAAATTGTCGCGCAAAATGCTTCTGGAAGAAGCGGCGGCGGAAAAATCAAACTAGGCTACGCAGCGCGCAGAAAAATTTTTCAGACCGCCGGTGCGGCGTTCTGGTTCGCTGGTGAGCGCCGAAGCCAGCTTGCCCAAGCGGTGCCGCCGGGTCGGCATAGGCTTCAAACGCTTACGCTTGAAACCTCATGTTACGCTGCATTGCGGAATGGTTGCTTGGTGCGGTGCATAAAGCTGTGGGTAACACCGTGGCGGTTGAGGGCGTTAATCGGCGCTTAAACATCCTGGGCGAAATTTGATGCATGGCCGAAACAATAGCACAAGACAGGGTGATGCCAGGCAGCGCGCCAGCGAACCTGGATCACTACCGCTATTTCATCGTGCTGCAGCCGCAGCGGTTGCCAGCAGGACCCTTTGCCCTGCAGCGGCAGGCGCGGCGCTCAGCCGCCTTTGAGTTTGTAGCTCTGCTGCGGGAATGGACGACGGAAAAAGCGCAGCAGGACGAAGTCTCAGCACTTGAGGTGACGATGTTCGGGCAAATCCAAATCACCTGCACCCCGGAATTCATCGAGCAAATCCGCCGGCAGGACATTCTTCCTATTGCCGAGATCAGAGCCGCGCAAAGCCTTGAGGCCAATCTGCGGCGCGTCATCGAACAGGCGTCAGGCTGAGCAGAGGCCGAGACGGTTTCAGTAGCCAAAGGACACCACGAGCGACCACGCGCCTTCAGTCGTGTGAAGTGTGCGCCTTACGGGTCAGCGCGGGTCTTCTAGGCTAGCGCCACGCCGGGTGATGACCAGCGAACGAATAACGTTTCGGCTGATCACACGACCCGGATGTTCCGGCATCAGCACAGGAATGCCTTGGCCAGTGCTGCGGCCATCGGGCAGGACGGCGAGCGGCAGACGCTCCTGACGGCCGAGGCGCGCATCACGGTCATAAGTGCGCTCGTTGACGAGATATTGTACGCCGTCCACCGAAGCATAAGGGTTTTGCGGTACGCCATTAATCACGGCCACGGAGCGATCCGGCAATCGAATAGGGTCATACCGGCTGGCACCAGACTGGTCAGTGGCCAGGCTGATGCACTGAGTCTTTTCGCCAACGGAAACCCAGCGATTAGGATTGTTTTGCACCGTAATGACTTGATCGCCAGGCACACAGGCATAGACTGCAGCGTTTTGCCCGCTCTGCTTGGTGAGCAGGGTGATGGACAGCGTTTCAGTGCCAGGCACGGGGTAACGCGCTATGCGATAACCATCCTGCGTGATGGGACCCTCTTCATCAGACGGCGCACGGTAAACTTGACCCGCTTGGGTATTCGGGTTCCTGGTCAACACCTCGCCGGTGGTACCGCTTCTCAGCACCGGACCACCTTGGTTGTCTTGTGCCGTTCGGGACGGGGACGGTACAGGCGGCCGTGCATCATGGACGTCAATTTGCAGCAACGGTGTGGCACAGCCCTGCAATAGCGCCGTTCCAGCGCAAAGCGCCAATGCCGCTGCCCGCATCTTGCTCATCATTCCCTCGCTTGTCATCGCGGTCTCATTTCCTGTTGGTTTAATGGCAAAATTATGGTGTGTTATTAAGCCAGACGCCAGCAGTAGAAAACTGATGCGCCCTTACTTTCTTGGCGTCAAAAGCGCCGAAACTGTTCGGCGGCGCGACCTCACCCGGCGGTGGCTGCAACCAGTAATTCGTACCGTTGACCTGCAAGCCGGCCGATACCATGCCGCCCTGTCCAGTGCGGCAGACTAAATATTCGGTATTTTCAGCCGATCTTTGATCAACAGCGGTGACCAGACTTGCCCCTGCAGGACATACAACCCGGGCATGATCCGGCGCGGTCTGTACATGAAAACCAGCATTTGCCGGCGGAGCTGGCGTTCGACAATCCGTGCCGACGCGACCCGTTACAATGTCAGCGCAATATCTTGTGGGAACCCGACGCGGAACCTGCAGCACAGTACGACCTTGTGCATCAACATAAGCGCGTTGCTGGTTCATTTGCGCCGCGGCGCCACTGATGACGGGGATGCCGGCTTGCTCTACACTCGTCAACCCATCACTAACGACCCGTCCGCCGCCAAGCACAACCTCGGTGCGGTTGTAAGGCCCACCATTGCTGCCGTGATTAACAACCCTAACCGCGCAACCGGAGGTCGTTGCCGCTATCAACGCCAGACCCAGAGCCACGCCCAACAACCGCCGTGACGTCGGCTTCGTCAGTTCGGTGGCGCAATCTTGCAAAGAACTTTGAGCGCGATCAGACATGCGTACCCATGTGGCTAAGAGGACTTCCTTGCCAAAACTATATCCTCTGATCGTCTGTGTCGTCCATCGCATCATTATTTGCATAAAAAATTCAACTGTAACGATCGTCAACGTCACAGATTTAAAGATTTTGCAGCTTTTACAAATAGATACGCTAAAGCCAGCTATTGAACTCTAATGTTAGGGCAATGGTGTATTCAATCATTGCAGATCGTCCAACCAAATAACCCTCTGTTCATGATCCACCGCAAAAGAGGTTAAACCACTTCACCGCTAACTATTCGTTAGATTGAGTTCATGCCCTGACACAAAGCTGCCGTCGCCGCCACAGTACCGTGGCCACCAGCAGGCTGTTGACTACGAACAGCGTGACCTGAAAGAGTAAGTTGGTCACAGAATAATGTTCCGTGGCCAGCACGGAGAGGACGTGGATGACATTCGCCGCGATATAATTGAACACCGCTTCTTCATGCGGCCGGTGCCAGGATTTGCGGAAGGTGGGGTAGTAGCCCACCACGTCTATTGTCGTGACCGTCAGCACGGCCAGCAAGGCGTTTTCGGTCAGCAGCCACAGCGGGATGGCCGCCAAGGCGAGCAGGAACGCCCGCCAATCGCCGCGCGTGATATCTTTCTCGCCTTGCCGCCAGGCCAGTGCGGCGACGCAGACGCAGCTGCCAGCTCCTGCCCATTGCCCCCAGGCGCCTGGGCCGGCCGCTTCGCTCATCCGCGCCGCGGCGGCGATGCCGGTGGTCAATGCCCAAATCACCCAGGTGAACAAATGTGGCTTGATCGTGCCGCGCCACACCAGTCGCGCATAAGGCACCGTCACCGCTACCACGATGATGATGGACAGCCAGCCCAAACTTGTCTTATCCAGCATGGTTACCTTGTGATGAAATTCTTGATACCTTGCCGCCTGAAACGCCACGGATCGGCCAAATGTTAGCCTTGCTGAAAAATGATATATTTCCCTATTTTTTTCGCTTAAAATCCACTCAGGAGTTTTTTTAGGGCTATGACGATGCAAAATGGCAAGCTAACTGATGCTGCTGCTGGAAAGTCGCCAATTGCAGGCGATGCTCAAGCGTCAGCGTCTCAGGCCGCTCGGCCGGCGCTTGACCCGGCCGCTGCCGCTGAGATTGACCGTTTTATTGACAAACACCGTCGCCTGCTGGAAAAGCTGGCCTAGACTCGCGCAAAAGATTGACCATGGCCGAAGACCCCAAAAAGAACGTCGCTGAACTAGCCACCCCGCTCGAAGCTACGCTGTCGCCCCTGGCTGCTGGCACGACGGGGCAAGCGCTTCCGGCTGCAAGCCAGGCTCGTGTTGCGCCGAAGCCCCGGCTTGGCGGCAATTAACCATAGCCTGCTTGTTGTCAGCCGCGGCAGCGGAACCACACAGCCGTCAATTTTATCCGCAAAGCACGACAAGAACATAAATAGAACTTGCCACGGGCAGTAATTCTGCGTATAGAACAAAACAGAAACAAACAATCCTGTTTTTCCAGCGCTTGACAGAGGAGATGATTCCATGGCTACCCAGTCTTCCCGCCCCCAGCTACAAGTTGTCGAGAAAGAACCCATGGACAAGGATAAGCAAAAAGCGCTGGAGGCCGCGCTGGGTCAGATTGAGCGGGCTTTCGGCAAAGGCTCGATCATGAAGCTCGGCACCGCCAATGCCGCAGCGGAAACCGAAGTTATATCAACGGGTTCCTTGGGTTTGGACATTGCGCTGGGCATTGGCGGCCTGCCGCGGCGCCGTGTGATTGAGATTTACGGACCGGAAAGTTCCGGCAAGACCACCCTTGCCTTGCATGTCGTTGCCCAGGCGCAGAAAAACGGTGGCGCCTGCGCTTTCATTGACGCCGAACACGCACTTGATCCCGCTTATGCCCGCAAATTGGGCGTCAATATTGACGAATTGCTGATCTCACAGCCCGATGCCGGCGAGCAGGCGCTGGAGATTGCCGATACGCTGGTGCGCTCCGGCGCTATTGATGTGCTGGTGGTGGATTCGGTTGCGGCGTTGGTGCCGCGCGCCGAATTGGAAGGCGAGATGGGCGATAGCCATGTTGGGCTGCAGGCACGGTTGATGAGCCAGGCATTGCGTAAACTCACCGGATCCATCGCCAAATCCAACTGCATGGTCATTTTTATCAACCAGATCAGGCTCAAGATCGGCGTGATGTTCGGCAATCCGGAAACCACCACCGGCGGCAATGCGCTAAAATTCTACGCCTCCGTCCGTCTGGATATCCGCCGCATTGGCGCCATCAAAGACCGCGAAACCGTGGTCGGCAACCAGACGCGGGTCAAAGTGGTCAAGAACAAGATGGCGCCGCCCTTCCGCGTGGTGGAATTCGACATCATGTATGGCGAAGGCATTTCTAAGACCGGCGAGTTGATTGATCTCGGTGTCCAGGCCAATGTTGTGGAGAAATCCGGCGCCTGGTTCTCCTATGACAGCCAGCGCATCGGCCAGGGGCGGGAGAATGCCAAACAATTCCTGCGCGAGCATCCGGAGATTGCCGACGCGATTGACGCCAAAGTGCGCGCCAACGCCGGCCTGGTGGCCGGCGCCATGCTGGCCGGCCATGATGACGGCGCGGCGGGCGATGAATAGCCCGGCTTTCCTCCTCGTAAGCTGAAAGCGGGTTTTAAGCGCAGTCCTGCGGGGCTGCGCTTCCTGCTGCTTATCTACTTAGTTTTGCGCCGCGGGCAACCCGGCCTGGTTGGGCGGCAAAGTGCATTGCCCCTGGACACACTGCGCGGCTGACGGCCGCGCCTGGAAGGACGGCGCACACATGCCGTCGCCATCGCCGGCATCCGCATTGCGTGCCGCATTGGCAAAGCTAAATTGCCAATGCACCGCCCAGTAGAAATTGGGGCAGATGCTCCGCACCACCAGGCAATCCGCGTCACGCTCGCAGCTCGACCAGCTGGCAGGCTCTGCCGCGGTGGCCGGCGGAATCAACGCGAAGATACTCAGCGCTAGGCCGATCAGCGCGCCATGCAAATGGCGTTGGCGCATTGCACCGCCTCCGGCTTGATGTGGCGCAGCGCCTCGCAGGTCGTGACCTGCCGCATCTGCTGGTTTACGCGGTTATTCTGCCAGAGATGAATTTTAT
>CAZBSB010000098.1:0-8655 GCA_964494535.1 uncultured Rhodospirillales bacterium | reverse complement strand
CATCGTGGACAGCGCCGGCACGCTGTGCAACGCCGCCGCCGCCTTGATGAAGGCCGGCGCCAAGACCGTGACCGCCTATGTCACGCACGGCGTGCTGTCGGGCGGCGCCGTGGCGCGGGTGGAAGGCTCGCCGCTGACCCGCCTGGTGACCACCGATTCCATCGCCGCCACCCCAGATGTGCAAACCGCCAAGCGCATCCAGCATATCACCATTGCGCCATTGCTGGCCGAAGCCGTCATCCGTATTTCTCAGGAACGTTCGGTTTCCAGTTTATTCTCGTGAGACTGCGTGCGGCGCAGAAGTGGCCATCAACAGGAAAACAATCACGACACAACTTGGTTCGTTGATTATTTATGCTCGTTTACAGATACTGAAATTTATGTGCGTTGGCGTGGTGCCTAGGGACGGAATCGAACCGCCGACACGGGGATTTTCAGTCCCCTGCTCTACCGACTGAGCTACCTAGGCTTCCCGTAACGCTAATTGAAAAAGCGATGCATCCGGCTGAAACCGGAAGAATGCAGCTTATAGGCAAGCTAAAGCCGCTTGTCCAGTAAAGAAAACAGCGGCTTAGCTGGTATCAACCCAACCAGCACTAAACCAGCCGACTTTGCGCCACGGCGGCTTTGATGAAGGCGGCGAACAGCGGATGCGGCGCGAAGGGTTTGGATTTCAGTTCGGGGTGGAACTGCACGCCGACGAACCAGGGGTGATCGGGGCGCTCGACAATTTCCGGCAATTGACCATCTGGCGACATGCCAGAGAAGACCAGCCCGGCTTGCTCCAGTTGCGGTTTATAATTGATGTTCACTTCATAACGATGGCGATGCCGTTCGCTGATGGCGGGGGCGCCATAGACCGTGCGTGCGAGGCTGCCAGGTTTGAGGTCGCATGCATAGGCGCCGAGCCGCATGGTGCCGCCCAGATCACCAGCGGCAGCACGCTTTTCCAGCTGATTGCCGCGCAGCCATTCCGTCATCAGGCCGATGACCGGATTCTCCTGCGGCTTAAACTCGGACGATGATGCGTTGGCGATGCCGGCGCAATGCCGCGCGGTTTCGATGACCGCCATCTGCATTCCGAAGCAGATGCCGAAATAGGGCACCTTATGTTCGCGCGCGAATTGCGCCGCGCGGATTTTGCCTTCCGTGCCGCGCTCGCCGAAGCCGCCGGGCACCAGGATGCCATGCACGCCTTCCAACTGCTGGATGGTATTCTCGGCCTCGAAAATCTCGGACTCCAACCATTGCAGCTTCACGCGGACATTGTTGGCGATGCCGCCATGCAGCAAGGCCTCGTTGAGCGATTTGTAACTGTCCAGCAGCGCCGTATACTTGCCAACCACGGCGATGGTGACGACGCCTTCCGGCTCCCGCATCCGCCGCACCACTTCGCGCCACGGCGCGAGGTCTGGCGCCGGCGCGTTGTGGATGCCGAAATAATCCAACACCTGCGCATCAAAGCCTTCCGTGTGATAGGCTTCCGGCACTTCATAGATGGAGCCGACATCCAGCGCGGCGATGACGCGCTCCTGCCGCACATTGCAGAAGGAGGCAATCTTGCGCCGCTCGCCGGGCGGAATAGGCTGGTCGGCGCGGCACAGCAGGATTTCCGGCTGGATGCCGACGCTGAGCAGTTCCTTGACCGAATGCTGCGTCGGCTTGGTCTTCAGCTCGCCGGCGGTCTTGATGTAAGGCAGCAACGTGACATGGATATAGAGCGCGCGCTCGTCGCCTACTTCATTGCCGAATTGGCGAATGGCTTCCAGAAACGGCAGGCTTTCAATATCGCCGACCGTGCCGCCGATTTCGCAGATAACAAAATCCTCGCCCTGCAGATCGGCGCGGATAAATTCCTTGATGGCGTCCGTGACATGCGGAATGACCTGCACCGTCGCGCCCAGATAATCGCCGCGCCGCTCCTTGGCGATGACGTTGGAATAGATGCGGCCGGTGGTGACATTATCGCTTTGGCGCGTGGCCACGCCCGTGAAGCGCTCATAATGGCCGAGATCGAGATCGGTCTCCGCCCCGTCATCCGTCACATAGACTTCGCCATGCTGGGTGGGCGACATGGTGCCGGGGTCAACATTCAAATAGGGATCGAGCTTGCGTAGCCGAACCTTATAGCCCCGCGCTTGCAGCAAGGCGCCGAGCGCGGCCGCGGCGATGCCTTTTCCCAAAGAGGAAACCACGCCGCCGGTCATAAAACGCGTCGTCATCGCGCTCCGCCTGTTACGCTGCCGCCATCAACCCACATCAACCCGTCTTACTGCGCCATCGGCACGGCCGGCGCCTTGCCTTCCGGTGCCGGCACGACCGGATCAGCCACCAGCGGCACCGCCGGCTTGTCCGGCGTGACCGGCACGTTGGGGTCTATCGGCTTGATCAAATCCGGCAAGGCCGTCACCACCGGGGCGCCGGTGGCGGGGTCGAGGACAATTTCTTTAGCCTTGAGCGGCTGGATGGTGTTCGTCAGTTCTTTGCTGCGCTGCATGTGCTGGCTGGCCAATACCGTCAGCAGCAGGCTGGTGACGATAAACGCCGCCGCCAGAAAGGCCGTGGCGCGGGTCAACACATTGGCGCCGCCGCGCGCCGTGAACATGCCGCCGAATGAGCTGCCGCCGCCCAGCAGACCACCGCCATCCTGCGCGTTGCGCTGAATCAGAATCAGCAAAATCATCGCCACCGCGATAATGAGATGCACCACCAGAAGGACGTTTTCCATCGCCAATACCCCTATGCTCCGGCCGGATACAACCGTCCGGAGAAGTTTTTGCCCATGCGTGTCAGGAAAGACCGCAACACCTGGTTACGGGATGTCTGGGTAGCATGAAGCGCCCAGACTGCAAAGCGTTAAATGCCCAGGCATGGCAAAGCCTTAGCGCCCGGGTGCCTTGGTCTTGAACCAGTCTATGGCCTTGACATAGGCCACCCCGGCGCGCGCGGCCAGGCGGCGCAGCGGTTCCTGCACCGGCAGCCAGGCATGGCGCATGGCGGCGAACTGGTCAAACACCGCGCCCTGCGCGGCATTGCCGCTCTCCAACGCGCAGATTTTATTCACCGCTTCCTTGCCCAGCAACGTACCAAGCGCGATGCCATGCCCACCCAGCCCGTTGACATAGAGGATTTTTCCTGTAGCGCCGGCGCTGCCAACATTGGGCATCAAATCGCGCGTAAAGCTGATGGGTTCTTTCTCGACCAGGGGCGAAACCTGCGGTTCGCGCCCGTTGATGCGCTGGAAATCCGGCGCAATATTCGGAAACCGCTGGTGTAAGTCTTGGGTGATGGCGCGCACCAGTTTTTTCTGGCTTTGACCGTCAGCGCTGCTGCGCGAACCGAAAATGAGCCGGCCGGCGCGATCCAGCGACCAATATTCCATATCTAACTTGGTGTCGGCGCCCGGCAGCCGCTCGCGGCCGACTTCCGGGTAGAAGTGATTGGCGGCCTGCAACGGCAGCGGTTCCGTCTTGACCGTCGTGATATTGAGTTCAACCGTCCGCCCCAGCGTGTCTTGCCGCAGCAGCGGAATATCGCGCCCCATGGCATGGCCGCCCGCCGCAATGACATAGCGCGCGCGGATGGGTTTGGCATGACCGTTGACCTCCAACACGCGCCCCCACGGGCTTTCGGCGAGATTGGTCACCCGCGCCTGTTCGACAATCTTGACGCCCAATTGCCGCGCCGCCTGCGCCATGCCCAGGACGAAGGGATAGGGGTCTATACCGAAGTCCTGGCCATGCGTGACTTGCTTGCTACCGTCGCGGTTGACGAAGACATAACCGTCGCGCACGTCGCAATCCAGCTTGTGCCTGTCAATGATCTCCCGCACCAGCGGCGGCCCGGCTTGCGCCGCCTGCAGCAGCTTCTCGCCCAATTCCTGGCCATGCTGACGAAAAATCTCGCCCTCCGGCGCCTCGAAACGGCCATTGACATGGCCGGCGCTTTTGCCCGACGCGCCGGAACCGATTTGCCGTGCTTCAAGCAACAGCACATTCCATTCAGGCTGCGCCTGCTTGGCGTGTAACGCCGCGGACAGTCCGGTATAGCCGCCGCCGATGATCACCAGGTCAAATTTGTTGTTGCCAGGCCACAGCAAGTCCATCTTCGGCCGCGTCAGTTCCGCGGCCACATCGGAAAAAGTTACAGCGGGAAAGCCGTGAATATTGCGCGGCAGGTAAAAGGACGATGCGGCCATAAAAACGGTCTAACAAGCAATATATTCAAGGGGTAGCGCCAATTTACTTGCTAGCGCACTTTTTCGCAAACGCCCCAGAAACCGTCGGCATTCAGGCTGACGGAACCCACGAGGAAGCCGTCAATCTCGGCGGATGTTAAGTATGTTTCGGCCAATTGGGGCGTGACCGAGCCGCCATAAATGACCTGCACCGCCTCCCCCGCCGGCCCCATGACCTTGCGGATATGGCGATGCATCTTCTCGACATCCGCCACTTCCGGTGTCACACCGGAACCGATAGCCCAGACCGGTTCATAGGCGATGACGATATTCGCCGCCGTCACCTTCTCCGGCAGGGATTGTCGCAACTGGGCTTCGACCGCTTCCGTCTTTTTGCCGGCATCGAATTCCGCCTTGGTTTCACCGACGCAGAGAATCACGGTCAAGCCGGCCTGCTGCGCTGCCGCCACCTTGCGCGCCACCAGCGCCGAATCTTCGCCATGGCCATAGCGACGCTCGGAATGTCCCAGAATCACATAGCGGCAACCCATGTCAATCAGCATTGCGGCGCTGATGTCGCCGGTATAAGCACCGTGATTCTGCGCGTGGCAATCCTGCGCGCCCAATTTGACGGGGCAGTTGACCAGCACTTCCGACACCGGCCAAAGCAAGGTGAAAGGCGGACAAACAACGATATCAGCGGCCAGGCCGCGGTGCCCCTTGACGCGCTGCACCAGGTCATTGGTCAGGGAAAGGCCGGACGTCAAACGCCCGTGCATTTTCCAGTTTCCGGCGATAATCTTGCGGCGTCGTGACATGGCCAGGCGTTTCCAATAAGCAGTGGGGGTGTAGTCGAAGCGGTGGGAAGTGAGTTTACCCGTTAAAGCAGTTGTTTCAAGCGGGCAATCATGACAAACCTAGCGTCAGCATTCGCCCTGACCAGGTAGTCTGGGCATAGAGCTTTAAGAAAAACTAAACAAGGGTTTTTTCAAGGGCAATCCGCAACAGCGGCTGGTGTCCTGCATCGGCGGCGTCTATATCCCGCTCAAAATCCTGTTCGGTTCGCACGCCGCAATCTGCACGGGTGAACAGGTTACTGTCGCGATGCTGCAACGAGAGTTCGTGCGCCTCTTTGACTTAGCGAGGAACAAGGCGCCTGATCTGACCGAGGCAAAAGCTAAAAAAGACGGGATGTTTGATCAGGCGCTCCGCACCATCGCCGGGCGCGCCGTCTTCAACAAAGTGGCGAAAGATTTTGAGCTGCGTTACGACACCAAAGCCGTGCTGGCGCAATTGGCGAGTTGCGCAAGAAAGATGGCAGTTTTGACCAGGACGCCTTTGAACGCGTCACCCGAAATATGCGGATGACCGAGGCTGAATTCATCGCCTATATGCGTGATGATTTTGCGCGCAACCAAAGCGTGGGCATTTTCAGCGCGCTCGCCACCGCACCGCAGACCCTATATGACCAGATTCTGCGTGCCCAGGGGCAGGAGATTTTGACCGAAATCATCACTTTGCCGCATGACAAGCTGCCGCCCCCCCCGGCGCCCGACGACGTCGCGCTGGAGAAATATTACCAGGATAACCCCAAAATTTTCACTATCCCGGAATACCGTAATTTCAGCGTCCTGCGCTTGATGCTAGATGATTTGGCTAAAACCACGAGCGCGAGTGACGCGGAAGTTGCCGCTGCCTTCGAAAAACGCAAGGGCGAATTCGCGCGCGGCGAGCTGCGCACTATCCGGCAGGTGGTGCTGGACGACAAGGCCGAGGCCAATGCTCTTGCCAAGGCGGCACGCGACAAAAAGAGTCTGCAACAAGCCGCGGACGCCATGAAGAAAGACGTGGTGACGCTCGAGGATCGAAGCGAAACCAGCATCCCCCCGGCGCTCTATGCCACGGTTTTCTCTGCCGATCGCGGCAGCATCAATGATCCGGTGCAGAGCGATTTCGGCTACCATGTGATCGAGGTCACCAAAATCACCCCGCCTCATGCGCCGCAATTGGATGAGGTCAAGGATCAGCTGCGCCAGAAGCTGCAGCGCGAAAAAGCGCAGGAAACCATTCAAGAGCTGGCCAACAAACTGGACGCTGCGCTGGATACCGGCAAAGGTCTGGAGGAGCTGGCGGCGGATTATCAACTACAACTGGAAAAGCACGCGACCCTGGATAAGGACGGTTTCGACAAGAGCGGCAAGAAAGTGGAGCTGCAAAATTACGGCATCATCCTGCAAAACGTGTTTGGCTTAAGCGAAAGCGAAGTCAGTTCGGTGCTGGATGATCACCGCGGCAATTTCATCGTCGTGCGCGTGGACAAGATTTTCACGTCGCAACCGCCACCCTACGCCGAAATCAAGGATAAAGTGCTGAAGACCTGGATGGCCGCCGAACAAAGCAAGGCGGCGGCGGCTCAAGCCGACAAAATTCGCGCCGAATGGCTGCAACAGCCAAAAGCCTTCGCTGCACTGAGCCAGCGCGAGCCGTTGACCGGCAAAACCGGCGCGCCGTTGTCGCTGCTGGGCGGTTTTTCGCCTGACATGCCACGCAGTATGCAGCCGGATGTACTGGCGCTGAAGGTTGGCGAGATCGCCATCGGGTCGGATGTTAAGAACCATTACATCGTTCGGGTATCCGGCCTGCGCGCTTTTGACCCCGCCCAAAACACCGAGGCGCAGTCAGGCGTCAAGAATCAGGTGGAAAAAGGCTGGCGCGCCGATGTGCTGGATATGTTTGAAACCGCGCTGCGCGCTGAGCAAAAGGTGCGTTTCAACCCGACACTGCTGGAAACGCTACGTAATGCGGCAGAAGAAAAGTCGGAATAGCCGCGTCAACGGCGCCGCTTGAGGCGGTGGAAATGGCGGACGCTAGCCGCCAACTCTGATAAAGCCGCAATTGCCGGCCATGGAGCCGTTGCCGCGAAAAGCGCCGGAAACCACCCGGGCTTCTTCGAAATGCTTTTGCAGCGCGGCCGTCGCCCTGACATCGTCTTCAAGCCTTTTGGCCAGTAAATCATTGAGTTCACGGTCAAATTCAGTCATCGCAGCCCCCATTGCCGAATTGTGCAACTGCGAAATCATACCGCGTTGCCGTAAAGCGGGGCTGAATCAATGGTTCAATTTATGGGGTATTTTACGCAAGAATGGAGGCCAACAAACCTACGTTGCCAGTCCGCAGCCGATTGCCGGAAAATGCGTTAGTGCAATGGCGCCGCTGCGCACTTGGCTTGCACAACCGCCCGCTGCGCGGCGAGTTGCTGGCGTGCCGCTTCCGTCTCTGCGGCGGCATAGTCGGCATCGAGCTGTTTCAAGTTCTCTTCAAGTTTGGCGCGAGACAGTTCCGCCACCGGCACCGCTTCCTGCGCCAGCACGGTGCAGCGTGTTGCCGTCACTTCGGCAAAGCCGCCGGCGACGAAGATGCGATCCGTGACTTTGTCGGCTTCCTGCACTTCGATGACACCCGGGCGCAGCGTGGCGATGAGCGGCGCGTGGCCAGGCAATACGCCGAAATCGCCTTCGGTGCCTGGCATGGTGACCAGGCTGACTGCCTTGCCCAGCAGCTTCTTGACCGGCGAAACCAGTTCAAACGCGAGTTGTTCAGCCATCTGCCGTTCTTATCCTCTCGTTGCCGCTGCCTTAGGCCGCTTCGGCCAGTTTCTGCGCCTTGGCCACTGCATCCTCGATGGTGCCGACCATATAGAAGGCCGCTTCCGGCAGATGATCATATTCGCCGGACACAATAGCCTTAAAGCCGCGGATAGTGTCTTCCAGCTTGACCAGCACACCAGGGGAACCGGTGAAGACTTCGGCCACATGGAACGGCTGCGACAGGAAACGTTGAATCTTACGTGCCCGCGCCACGACCAGCTTGTCCTCTTCCGACAATTCATCCATACCGAGAATGGCGATGATGTCCTGCAGCGATTTATAGGTCTGCAGCACCTTCTGCACCGAGCGCGCGACTTCATAATGCTCCTGCCCCACCACACGCGGGTCGAGGATGCGGCTGGTGGAATCGAGCGGGTCAACGGCGGGATAGATGCCGAGTTCCGCGATCTGGCGCGATAGCACCGTGGTGGCGTCAAGGTGCGCGAAGGATGTGGCGGGCGCCGGGTCGGTCAAATCGTCCGCCGGCACATAGATGGCCTGCACGGAGGTGATGGAGCCTTTTTTGGTCGTCGTGATGCGCTCCTGCAGGGCGCCCATTTCGGTCGCCAAAGTCGGCTGATAGCCCACGGCGGAGGGAATGCGCCCGAGCAGCGCCGACACTTCCGACCCCGCCTGGGTGAAACGGAAGATATTGTCCACGAAGAACAGCACGTCCTGCCCTTCCGCGTCGCGGAAATATTCCGCCATGGTCAGCCCCGTCAGCGCCACGCGCGCGCGGGCGCCGGGCGGCTCGTTCATCTGGCCATAGACCAACGCGGCCTTGGAGCCCGGACCATCGGTCTTGATGACGCCAGACTCCATCATTTCATG
>CAZBSB010000097.1:0-8759 GCA_964494535.1 uncultured Rhodospirillales bacterium | reverse complement strand
GAACTGGCTCGCGCCGGCGCCGAAGCAGTCGGCGGCAAAGGAGGAGGAGGCAGACCGGATATGGCGCAGGCGGGCGGCAGCGATGTGCTGGCGATGCCGCAGGCCATAGCGGCGATCGAGAAAGTGGTGTCTGGCATGTCGTGTAAGCAGGCTTGTGAAGGGTTGAAGCATGGATAGTTGCCCTAGAGTTTGGCGTTTTGTGGCGCCTTTCACTATTCTTTTAGTTTTTTTTCTGCCCAATATGGCAGGCGCTGCAAATTTCGAACGCGGCAAATTGCGCCACGACAATCTCGACCGCACCTATCACGTTTTCCTACCCCGCAATGTTCCGAAAGATGCAAAACTGCCGGTGGTTATGTTGCTACATGGTGGCTTGAGCAGCGGAGCCAAGGTTTTACGCGATACCACGTTGCCGATCTTCGCGGAGCGACACGGATTTATCCTGGTGGCGCCAGATGGCTTGAATGAAGCCTGGAACGATGGGCGTGACGGCTTTATCAGCAACGGCAAATCAGATGCCGATGACGATGGTTTTTTGCTCACACTTTTCAAGACAATGATTGCCGACCACAACGCGGATCCAAATCGCATATTTATTTCAGGCATTTCAAATGGCGGGATGATGGTCTACCGTATGATCTGCGAACGAGGCGACTTGTTTGCAGGCGCAGCTGTCTTTTCTGCCACGATGCCGCGTGCTTGGCTAAAAGATTGCCCGTCAAACGCTGCCGTACCGCTATTGATAACCTTGGGAACGGAGGATCCGCTGGTCAACTGGATGGGTGGTATAACCAAGCGTAACGGCGTAGACATGGCTTCGGCGATGGATACGTTCACGTTTTTCCAAGTGAAGGCGTCTTGTAAAAGCACGGACAAGACCCAAGTTCCAGATAGATCGGCGCAAGATAGATCTACCGTTACGCAACTTACCGGAAAATCGTGCGTGTCGCCGACGATATTCCTTGTTGTCAATGGCGGCGGGCACCAATGGCCCAATTACCGGGGCGCTACAGGGCTTCAAGTTCTGCTCGGCAACATCAATCGCGATATCGACAGCGGTGAAGTTATATGGGGGTTCTTCAAAGATCTATCCCGAAACGCAGCCAAGACTGAAAAGCAGTCAATCGCAAAATAATTTGCTAGTGACGACATTATTACCATCACAAGCCGATCTATGGTGGGTGCAGTAGGGATTGAACCTACGACCCCTACCGTGTGAAGGTAGTGCTCTCCCGCTGAGCTATGCACCCGTCCTGTAATTTCTATGTTGTTTTCTGGCTGATGGGGACGATGACGTCAAGCTATTTTGTTTCAATGGCCCGTCAGCTGTCAAATATACAGCGACTTTTTCTCTATCTAACTCAATATATTTGCAACCACATCCCAACGGTTATCTTGCTGTCTGACTGTTAGAAATTTGTGGATGCAGATGCTGCCGGCGCGACTGCCAAGCTTCCTGCAACGCGGCGCGGGCAGGGGTGCTGGCAGACGCGGCTGTTGAGTTCAGTGCTTGGTTCAAATCGAAATCGGCCGCGATGCCGTGGGAGCGGCGGCGTAAAGGTAGGCGTTTGCCCACGAAAAACGGTTCTGTGTCGGCTTCGACGATGCCGGCATAAGGCGTTGCCGTGAGATAGGTCTGCGCCTGACGCGGGAAGACGCTGCGATTGCCAATGCCGGGCAGCGGCTCGCCGGCGATATTCGCATGGCGCGTATCCGGTATCATTTGCGCGTGAATCCCCAGGATTTGCCGTTGCTCGTTCACCGGCGCGTTGGCCGATATGGGTAACTGTTGATTATCCAGCACCCAATTGGTTTCGCCGATGCGCGTCAGCACAAACGCGTGGGCGCCGGTGCGCTCTCTGCCTTGCGTTAACGCCGCGAATACGATGCGGGTATCTTGAGCGCGAAAGCCGATGCGGTCGAGCGCGTGGAATTTCAGTTGCGATTGTTCATCGCATACGCCTTCGCCGTCGGCCAATGCTTCCGCGAGTGTGCGGCGCCAGTTGGCTTTGGCTTCGTCGCGGTCATAGTGGATCGCTGTGTTGACCCAAGCGTTGACAAAGCCGGCCTGCATCAGCCGATCAGGCAATCTGCCGGACGTTGCTTACAGGCGGTAATAGCTTGGTCAAGCTCCAGCCGGTTACGCAACAAGGTGCGTTGATTTTCTTCCAGCCTGCTGGTGTTGATGTCGTTGGTGACACGGCGATTGGCATTGAGGTTGATGTCCAGAGGCGCGATCACGAGATGGGTCACGTCTTCCTGATAATCAGCGTAGTTGAGCGGGTTGCTGAGGATCGGCGTCAAAGATTGTCACTGTGCCTGCTGCGTTTGCCGGGCGGTGGTGACTGCGTCAAGCTGCGTCACGGCCACAGCTGCGATGGCAGCTACACCACATACCGTCGCTTGCGCTAGGCGAAACGCCCCGCCGCGCTGATTGGCCTGACCCAGTATGGCAGGCTGCTGGTTGGCAGCTTTTTGAACATCATTGCTTCAAACACCGCATGATCCACAATATCATATGCCAAAGGTTACTATCGCCAGCGCGGACGGGCTAAAACTAAAACGCTGGCGCGGCGTCACTATGCTTCTCGCCGTTCTGCGGGCGCCGCGCTTCGGCTGCACTGATTTTCATGGGGGGTAAAGTCAGTGTGGCCTGCTGACTGTATTGAAAAAGCAGCGCATCCGCCAGCGCACCGCTAACGCGTTGTTGCAGTTGGGGTGTCAGTGCGGGAACCCTGGTCAAGGTCTCGTGCGGCGGCGTTATGTAGCGCGCGAAAGCCGAGCCACGGTAATAGGGCGGTTTTTCGCCGTCCAGCATACCTTGATAGGGTTGGGCGGTGACATAATTGGCCGAATAAAGCGGCATCAGGCTGGTGCCGCCCTGGCGGAAAGGTGCGTTGTAGTCCAGGTTCAGCAGGCTGCGCGGGTCTTGCAGCGCGGAATTATAGGCCAGGCGCTGATCGATGTCGGCGTACGTTTTATGCGGCATGTCCTTGTCATATTGCTGGCCGTTCAGGACAGCGGTTTTGCCGTCCAGCCGCGCCAAGGTCACGGCGTGCGACGACACCCAGCGTCCTTCCTTGATGACCATCAAGGCGACGTAACGTAAATCTTCCTGCGGAATGCCGGCGCGGCTCAGCGCATAGAGCTTAAGCTGCGCTTGCTGGTCACAAATGCCCTTGCCGGTTGTCAAAGTTTCGACCATATCCGGCGCCGGGCGTGGCTTGGAGTTTTTTTGCGATAGCACCAGATCGTCGTCATAGGCGATGGCGGTGTTGACCCAGGCATTGACCAGCAAGGCTTTGGTAGTGGGGTCAGGAATCGTGCGCGCCGTATCAATCAACTGCCGGAACTTTTCCAGCGGCGGGCTGCAAGTTTCCGGCGTCATGCGGCAGGCCACCATCTGACTGTCCAGCACCACGGCGTTACGCATGATGGCGTAGTGGCTGCTGCCCATCTCTGACAGCATGGCGTAGGCCGTCGTCTGGTTGCCGGGTGCCGGCGTGAGCGCCAGACCAGCTTTGATCCGCCGGTCGGCGGCTTCGGTGAACGGGCCGAACGGCAGATCGTGCGCCGCTGGCGCGGCAGCCTCAGGCGACGTGGCGACGAATTGCATGGTCTTATTCAATTGCAACGTCTGATGCGTGGTCTGCATCGCCAAGGCGCCGGTGACAATCCCCAGCCCGATGCCGATGCCGACAACGTTGCCTTTGGCCGCACGGGTTATTGACCGAGCGGCGACGCGAAAGGCTCTGCGGTGGTCAGGTTTCGTCATATGTAGGCCATCGGCTTGTCCAAGCAGGCATTATAGAACCAATTGATGAAATTAATCAGCCTGTCATTCTGAATGAAGCGATGGTGCCAGGTGCAATTTTGGTTAACGCTGACGCTGCCTGATGGCGCGCGGACTGGCGCCCGACTGGAGATGCGGGCGCAGCGCCTGCTGCAGAACCGCAGCCATGTCCTGCTGCACGGCGGGTGGCACGGTGGCTGCGGGGCGTGACAGGTCGAGCGTGCGGATATGGCGTCGCATCTTGCGCCGCCAATGAATGGTGCGCGCCGCAGCCGTGGATTGCACGGCGGCGCTGTTGGCGTCGCGGTAGGTAACGACGGTGTCGTGCGTCATGGCCAAGCGGGGAATGACCACTGGGCTGTTCGGCAGGCGTTGCGCCTGGCCGGGCAGATTGGCGTGCAGCACATCCCACATCAGCATGGAGTCAAAACCGATTACACGTCGGCCTTCGGCGGGATCGTGGGCACCGCTCGTGCTGGTCGCCTGATTATCCAATACCCAGTTGGTGCCGTTGGTGCGCGTCATCACAAAAGCATGGGCTGTGGTAGTGCCGTCATTGTGGCGCAGCGCGGCCAGCACCAGCCGCGCACTCTGCGGCGGGGTGCCGGTGGCATCCAGCGCATAGAGCTTAAGTTGCGCTTGCTCGTCGCACACGCCTTTGCGGTCAATCAGCGCCTGCGTCAAGGTACGGCGGTGGTTATGCGGGGTTCGATAATCGTAGCGCACGGTCAGATTGATCCAGGCATTGATGAAACTGGCGCGCACCGTGTCGTCGGGCACGCGACGCGCGGTTTGCAACATGCGGCGATAGCGGGCGACGCCGGGGGCGCAGGCGCCGCCATCGCCGCACTGCGCCAAAGCCGCATCCAGCTCGGCTTTGTTGCGCAGCAGCGTGATCTGATTGCGGGCGGCCTCACCAGGATTGATGTTGAGTGGTCTGCCGCGATGTTGGGTAGGAGGTACGCTGAGCGGCGCTAATCGGATCGCGCGGTCTTCTTGGTAGGCGGAATAATCTAGCGGATTGTTGACGATGAGCGACAGCGCGGTTTGTTGCGCGTCCACGGCCTTTTCATAGGCGATAGTGGCCGGGCTGTCTGCTTGCGCGGTCAGGCAGACCGGTGCCGCCGCCAGCGCGAAGGCATAGGGCTTGAAAGCGGCCAGGCGGTGCGGCTCAAGGGTCAAATGCTGCTCGCTTCATGCGGTTGCTGCCGGCCAAAATTGCCTGGCTCGGGCTCAAGATATACTGAAAAGGCGCAAGTGATGCTATATTTGTGGCCGACTTGCCGTCCGTCGCCGTCCGGAGCAGATTAGCGCCATGAGTTTTTCGCCTTCCTTTCTTGAAGAGCTGCGCGCCCGCCTGCCGGTTTCGGACGTGGTGGGCAAGACCGTGCGGCTGCTGCGGGCAGGGCGGGAATATAAGGGCGTTTGCCCCTTCCACCGCGAAAAATCGCCAAGTTTTTATGTTAACGATGAGAAGCAGTTCTTCCATTGCTTCGGCTGCGGTGCGCATGGCGACATTATCGGCTTCACCATGCGCCAGGCGGGATTAACCTTTCCGGAGGCGGTAGAAAATCTGGCGCAGCAGGCGGGGCTGGCCGTGCCGCAGCCGGAGCCGCGCGAACGCGAACAGCATGACCAAAACAAGCGGTTGCTGCAGGTGCTGGAGCGCGCTACGCAGTTTTTTGAACAACAGCTGCAGACGCTGGCCGGCCGCGCCGGACTGGATTATTTCCGGTCACGCGGGCTGACAGACGACGCCATGGCGCGTTTCCGTCTAGGCTTCGCGCCGGCGGATGCCCAGGCCATCATCTTCGCGCTGAAACAAGCGGGCTGCGCTGAGGCGGATATGCTGGAGCTTGGCTTGATCCGCAAATCGGAGAATAGCGCCGGACATTACAGCTTCTTCCGCAATCGCGTGATCTTTCCGGTCAGCGATCGGCGCGGCGCCACTGTGGCTTTCGGGGCGCGATTGCTGGGCGGCGAGGGGCCAAAATATATCAACTCGCCGGATCATCCGCTCTTTCATAAGGGCAAGCTGCTTTATGGCCTGTCGCGCGCGCGCGGCGCGGTGCCGCAAGGGCAGCCGCTGATCGTGGTGGAAGGCTATATGGATGTCATCGCCATGCATGAGGCGGGGTATCACGGCGCGGTGGCGCCACTGGGCACGGCGCTGACCGAAGAACAAATGCAGGCGCTCTGGCGCCTGTTGCCACGCCTCGAAGACCGCGCGCCGGAGCGCGATTACAGCCTCATCCTCTGTTTTGACGGCGATGCCGCCGGCCAGCGCGCTGCCTTGCGGGCGCTGGAGCGGGCGCTGCCGCTGGTCACGCCGGCGCAGACGCTGCGCTTCGCTTTCATGCCGGCCGGCGAAGACCCGGACAGCCTGTTGCGCCGTCAAGGCAAGGGGGCGCTGCAAAACGTGCTGGATACGGCCAAGCCGCTAGTGGATATGGTATGGGAGGAGGCGGTGGCGCATCGCCGGCTGCAGACGCCGGAGGAAAAAGCAGCATTGAGCAGCCTGTTGCGCGCCAAAACGCAGTTGATTGCCGACGAAGCCTTGCGTTCGCTTTATCAGTCAGAATTAAAATCCCGCCTGAATGCCTTGTTGCAAAACAATTATTCGCCTAATCAGCAGCGCCAAACCGGCCGACAGTTCTCGGGCACGGCGCGCAAGGGCGGCATGGCAAAACCGGAAATCGTGCGCCCCATCCTGCGGCGCCGGCCGGTTGACCCGGCCTTGGTGCAAGAACGAGTTATCCTGGCAACCCTCATCAACCACCCCGCGCTGCTTGATGAATTTGCCGATTCGCTGGCCGACTATCCGTTCGCCCAGGCGCTGCATCGGCTGATCGCGACGCATATGCTGCGGCTGCACGGCCAAATGCCGGATGAACCCCTTGACTTTGAACAGTTTTCTCGCCATCTAACGCAGTCGCTAACCGGTGATTCGGCTGCGGCCGAGGGCTTGTCGGAGATAGTAGCGGACACTACTTATGTCCATGCCGGGTTTGCCCGGCCGGCGCAGGGGATGGAGAAGGCGCGGCAAGGGCTGCAAGAAATCTGGGCGCGGTGGCATTTGTTGCAAACCGATCCCGATATCGTCGCGGCCACGCAGCGCTTTAATGCGGAGCCGAGCGAGAAGAATCAGCAGCGCTTGCAGGCGCTGATACGCGCCAGACAGGCGCTGGAGAAGGAAAGCGGCGCGCTGGTCTTGGCCGATGAGCGCCGCGTAGGAACAAACTAGCGCGGCTGTCGCAGACGCCGCGCCCAAAGGAAGCAGGCGGAACGAGCATGGCAGCAGCAAAGAAAGTCAAAAAGCCCATCCTGGCACCCGCCACGCAGGGCGATGACGAAGCGCCGCCAACACGCCGCTCCGCGACCGACGCGGCGCAAAAGCGCCTGTTCACGCTGGGCAAGGAGCGCGGCTATGTGACGATGGACGAATTGAACGCGGCGCTGCCTTCCGCCAGCTATTCCTCCGACCAGATCGAAGACATCATGGCGGCCTTGACCAACGAAGGCATCACCATTGCCGAGAGCGAGGACGTCGAGGAAGAAAAGCCCACCAAGAGCGGCAAGAAATCCGGCACCGAAGAGGAAGAAGCGGAAGATAAGGAAGAAGAAGCCGAAGCTGCCGGCAATATTGACGACGAATCCGTCAGTCGCTCCGACGATCCTGTGCGGATGTATCTGCGCGAAATGGGTTCGGTGGAACTGTTGAGCCGCGAAGGCGAAATCGCCATCGCCAAACGTATCGAAGCCGGCAAGGAAATGATGATCGGCGGCATCTGCGAATCGCCGCTGACCATTCAAGCCATTCTCGCGTGGCATGACGCGCTGGCGGAAGGCAAGATGCTGCTGCGCGACATCATTGATTTGGAAGCGACCTATGGCGGTGAACCCGCTGCCGAAGGCGGCATACCGGCTGCCGGCGCCGAGGAAGAGGAAGAAGAGGAAGAAGAAACCGAGGGAGAAGGCGAAGCGGAAGGCAATGCCGGCGGCGCCGAAGGCTTTGATGACGACGAAGAGAACAACATGTCTCTCTCCGTCCTGGAAGAGAAGCTGAAGCCGCAGGTCATCGAGACGTTCGACACCATCGCCCTGACCTACGCCAAATTGTTCAAGCTGCAGGCGCAGCGCCACGCGACGACGGAAAAAGGCCAGGAAATTACGCCGCAGGCCGAAAAGAAATTCCAGGCGGTGAAGACCGAGTTGGTTGATTTGGTGCGCACCGTGCGCCTGAATTTCAACCGGCTGGAGCAGCTGGTGCAGCAGCTCTATACGTTGAACAAGCGGCTGATGGGCATCGAAGGCAAAATCCTGCGCCTGGCGAATGACAGCGGTGTGAAGCGCGAGGAATTCTTGGCCTATTATTTCGGCCATGAACTCAATCCAGGCTGGGTGAAATTCATCTTCGATCCGGCGCGGCTCAAGCCTGCGGCCAAGAAAGAAGAGAAAAAAGACGCCAAGCCGGCCGCCAAGGGCAAAGCGGCGAAAGCGCCGGCCAAGCCCGCTATTGCCAAAGCCGCGCCGGCCGAAGCGAAGACGCTGCCGCTGCCCAGCCTGAAGCACTGGACGAAATTCTTTGAGCAGCATGGCGACGAAGTTGACCGGCTGCGCGCCGAAATCGCCGTCATCTGCGACGAGGCCGGGCTGCCGCTGGGCGACTTCCGCCGCATCGTCATGACCGTGCAGAAGGGTGAGCGCGAAGCCGCCCGCGCCAAGAAGGAAATGGTGGAGGCCAATCTGCGCCTCGTCATTTCCATCGCCAAGAAATACACCAATCGCGGTCTGCAATTCCTGGATTTGATCCAGGAAGGCAATATCGGCCTGATGAAGGCGGTGGATAAATTCGAATATCGGCGCGGCTATAAATTCTCCACCTACGCCACCTGGTGGATCCGCCAGGCGATCACGCGCTCGATCGCCGACCAGGCGCGCACCATCCGCATCCCGGTGCACATGA
>CAZBSB010000096.1:0-8929 GCA_964494535.1 uncultured Rhodospirillales bacterium | reverse complement strand
GCTGAAGGAGACATGCGTATGAACCACCAGGGACGCCCGACGCAAATGGCCGTTGCCGCCAAGCCCAGCCACCGCGGCTTGATGCTGGAAGAACCGCTGATTTTCGAACAAGGCCAAGCCGGCCGCACCGGCGTGGATTTGCCGGATGTGGCGCTGAAGCAGGACAAGCTCGGCGGCCTGCGCCGCCAGGGTAGCATCGGTTTGCCCGGCCTTTCGGAACCGCAAGTGGTGCGGCACTTCACGCGCCTCAGCCAAAAGAATTTCGGCATAGATAGCACGTTCTATCCGCTCGGCTCCTGCACCATGAAGCACAATCCGCGCCTGAACGAGAAAATGGCGCGCTTACCTGGCTTCGCGGATTTGCACCCGATGCAGCCGCTATCCACCGTGCAAGGCGCGCTAGCGCTGATCGGCGAATTGGCGGACTGGCTGATGAAGCTGACCGGCCTGCCCTGCGTGGCGCTCACGCCCGGCGCTGGCGCGCATGGCGAGTTTTGCGGCCTGGCCGCCATCAAGGCCGCGTTGGCGGCGAAGGGGCAGGGACACCGCAAGCGCGTGCTGGTGCCGGAATCCGCGCACGGCACGAATCCCGCCACCGCGGCGGCGCTGGGCTTCACGGTTGATGCCATTCCCGCCACGGCGGAAGGGCGCGTTGACCTGGCGGCGTTCCGCGCCAAACTGGGCGATGATGTCGCGGCGCTGATGCTCACCAACCCCAACACTTGCGGGTTGTTCGAGCGGGACATCGTGGCCATCGCGGCGGATGTGCATAAGGCGGGCGCCTATTTCTATTGTGACGGCGCGAATTTCAACGCCATCGTCGGGCGCGTGCGCCCCGCCGATCTCGGCATAGACGCCATGCATATCAATCTGCACAAAACCTTTTCCACGCCGCATGGCGGCGGCGGCCCCGGCTCCGGCCCCGTGGTGCTGGCTGCCAGCCTGGCGCCCTATGCGCCGCTGCCGCGCTTCGAGCAGCGCAACGGTGCCTGGCATTTGGTGGAGCACAAGGCGGATGGCGCGGCGGAAAGTTTCGGCCGTATGAAGGCTTTCCACGGCCAGATGGGTATGTTCGTGCGGGCGCTGACTTATATGCTCTCCCATGGTGCTGACGGGTTGCGTCAGGTGGCGGATGACGCCGTGCTGAACGCCAATTATATTTTGGCTTCGCTCCAGGACGTGATGAGCGCGCCCTTCGCCGGCCCCTGTATGCACGAGGCGCTGTTCGATGATCGCTTCCTGGCCGGCACCGGTGTGACGACGCTGGACATCGCCAAGGCGCTGCTGGACAGGGGCTATCACCCCATGACCATGTATTTCCCGCTGGTGGTGCATGGCGCTCTGCTGATCGAGCCGACCGAAACGGAAAGCCGCGAAACGCTGGACGAATTCATCGCCACTTTGCGCGACTTGGCTCAGGCCGCGAAGGCCGGCGACGTGGAGCAGTTCCAGCAGGCGCCGCGCTTCACCCCGCGCCGCCGCCTGGACGAAACACAGGCCGCCAGGCAGCCGGTGCTGCGGTGGAAAGAGGATAAAAGCAGTTCGGGGTGAATGATAGGCAATGAGCCTCATGATATTGCGTATGTTTTATTGTGGAGAACAAAATGATATTCAGCATCGACGTGATATTGCAAGTCGCTTCCTATACAATCGTCTCACTGTTTGTTCTATGGCTGTTGTCCAAATTTCTGGTCAATGTCGGCGCGAATGAAGTTGCCATCATTGAACGGCGTTTCTTCGGCAGCACGCTGGCGCCAGGGCGGGTCTTCGCGCTGGGCAATGAAGTGGGCATGAATGCGGTATATCTTGCTCCCGGTCTGCATTTCATCCTGTGGCCAATTACGCACGTCATTTCCAAAGAGCAGTTTCTGACCATCGGTGCCAATGAACTTGGCATCGTCGAGGCGACGGACGGCCAGGCATTGGGTTCGGGACGCATCTTTGCCGACGACCCGGCCGGTGCCACACATAATAATTTCCAGGATCCGGTCGGTTTTCTGCGCAATGGCGGTATTCGCGGGAAGCAGCTGCGTTTTCTGACCAACGGAACGTTTAAGATTCATCCGCATCTTTTCAAGGTCACCAAGATCAGAAAGATTTTTGTGCCGGAAGGCTCGATCGGCGTCGTGACAGCCGCTGACGGTGCCGCCATGCAGGGGTTGCTGGCCAGAAGCACGGATGGGCACGACAATTTCCAGAAAGCGGATGAGTTTCTCAGAAATGGCGGTGAGAAAGGCCCGCAGGTGGATTTTCTGCGCCCGGGAACTTACAACATCAACACCGAGATGTTTAAGGTCGAAATTCGCGAGGCCGTCAAGATTTCCGAGAACGAAATCGGCATTGTCGAAGCGAAGGACGGCAAAACCATGGCCACGCACGATGTCGTCGTGCAGACGCCCGAAGGCCACAACAATTTTCGCGACGGGCAGAAGTTTCTTGATAATGGCGGCATGCGCGGCCCGCAGGAAAGCATCCTGACGCCCGGTATGTACTACATCAATCCTTACCTGTTTGCTGTTTCAAAAAACAAGCAAACCATCATCAAGCAAGGTGAAGTGGGCGTACTGATCTCCAATATCGGCGGCGACCCTTCTGATTTTCTCGCCAAAAGCATGGGTACGGAGGACGCTTCCGACGACAAAGGGCGCACGAAGCATGTGGTGCCGAAAGGGTTTCGTGGCATCCAGAGCGAGGTTATCGGGCCTGGCGCCTACAACATCAACCCTCTGGCATATTCGGTGATTGTCATCCCGACGGTCACGCGGTCGGTGGAATGGAGTGCCGAGCGTGGCGCGCAAAACTGGTCGGCCAATTTCGATCCGTTTCAGGTGGTGTCAAACGACGGTTTTCCGATGCAGGTCGAGGTGCGCTGCCAATATCGCATCCTGCCGGAGAACGCGCCTTATGTGGTGCAGAAGATCGGCTCTATCACGCAACTCGAGAACAACGTCATCCATCCCCAGATTGACGGTATCTTCCGCGCGCAGGTGGCACATTCTCCTGCCATCGCCTACCAGCAAAACCGCGCCGAGGAGCAGAAAGCGGCTGAAGAAGCAGTGCGCGCTGATCTGGAGCGCTATCGGGTCGATATCGTTTCAGTAATGGTCACCAACATCCATCTGCCTGAACAATTGATGCAAACGACTCAGCAGAAGAATCTCGCTGAGCAAGAAAAGTCAATGTACGACGCCAAACAGCAGGCGGAAATGCGTCGCATCGAATTTGAAAAAACCAAGACGGAAGCGGATTCTCAAGCCAAGATCGTGACGGCGGAAACCGGTATCAAAGTCGCGCAGTTCGAGGCCAGGCAGATCGAGGAGCGCGCGCGCGGCGATGCGGCGCGGGTGCGCATGCTGGCGGAAGCTGAAGCCGCCAAGACGCAGCAGATCGGCGACGCCGAGGCCTCGATCATTCAGGCAAAGGGCGAGGCGCAGGCCAAGGCCTATCACGATCAGGTCAACGCCTTGACCGCCCAAGGCGTAACGACTGTCGAAGTTATCAAGGCGATTGCAACGGCGGGGCTCAAGATTACGCCGGATATTCAAGTTGCAGGCGCTGCCGGCGCTGCGGGCGAGGGAGCAGGGCTTGTGCAGGTATTGCTGGCCAAAATGTTGCAGCAGGCGGACGGGAAAGTCACCAACACCAGGTCAGCAGAATGATAGCACAACGCAGCCTGGATAAAACCCAAGCTGCACGGCAGCCGGTGCTGCGGTGGAAGGGACAACCTAAAACCGAGTAGCCAATCCTTTAGCCTAGATCATGACGTCAAATTTACCTTCTTCAAGAGATACTGAACAAATTACTGGCAAGCAGGTTGCCGGGTGTTATCTGGCTCATACTCACGACTGTGACGGCAAAATAAGCCGTGAGCATTTTATGTCAGAGAGCATTCTCAAAGAAATGGGGGGCATATACATTCGCGGATACCCCTTTCTTAGAGGAAAGGAGCGTAAAGTCTCTCCAAAGGCCTTGGCTACAAAAGTTTTGTGCAGAAAGCACAATTCTAGTCTTTCGGAGTTGGATAAAGAAGGAACAAAATTGTTTCTCGCACTTAGAAATAGGCTTTGCTTTCGGGCTGATGTTGCTCAAGTAGATATTGATGGTCGCAAGTTCGAAAGATTTATTCTACAACGATTGTGTGCAGAGTACTTTGGAAAGCAGCTAGCGAAAAACAAACTTTTACTGCAGAAGACACATGATCTGGATATGAGTGTCGTATCCTCAGCCTTGCTGAATGGTGCTTGGATTAGAAATGCAGGGCTATTCTTTGCAAGCCAACCTGCACCAGACTGGAATGCAAAGACCTCTTATCAAACTACGTCACTTCTAGATGATGTCAATCGGCAGATATTAGGTGGTCTCCTAACATTCTTCGGTGTGTCCTTTGCAGTTGTTCTATATCCTGTTCAGCATGAGTATTTAACTGCTTGGCGTCCAAAAAGTATAAATATTCTTGTTCCAAAATCATTATATGACGATGCAACCAAGCAATCCGTAGTAATGACGGAACCGTGCATGAAAATTAATTTCTCTTGGGGAAATGAAGAATCCTCAAATGCTGAAGTGGGCTGGGCCTATCATTCCACTCCTGGGTGGAGATTTAATTCAAACAAAGGGCTCTACCCATAACTCTGGGCGAGCTTGACGTAATGCCCGGCGCGGTCGTCAATTTCGGCGATTTCCTCGGGGCGCAGGTCGCGCCAGAATTTCGCGGGGCTGCCGGGCAAGAGTTGGAAGCATGGCGGCAAGGTCTGTAGGCACTGATGTCACGCATTGACGCGGAGCGGCGCTATGACTATTTGTAGATAGCGCTGAGCGCTGCAGATATGGAGTCATGGCACGATGAATCTGCTCAAGACCGCGCTGCTGCTGGCGGGACTGACGGCTCTGTTCGGGATGGTCGGCTGGATGCTGGGCGGGGAAGCCGGCATGGTCGTGGCGTTGGTCATGGCAGCGGTGAGCAATATCGGCGCCTATTGGTTTTCGGACAGTATTGTGCTGCGCATGTATGGGGCGCGGCCGGTGCCGAACGGCCCGCTCTATGACATGGTCGCCGATTTGGCGGCGCGGGCGGGCATCCCCACGCCGCGCGTATACGTAATTGATAGCGCGCAGCCCAATGCGTTTGCCACCGGCCGCAGTCCCGCGCATGGCGCCGTGGCGGTGAGCCGCGGCCTGATGCAGATTTTGGATGAGCGCGAACTGGCCGCCGTCATGGCGCATGAGCTGGCGCATATCAAACACCGCGATACGTTGACCATGACGATTACCGCCACACTCGCCGGCGCCATCGCCACCCTGGCGAATTTCGGCTATTTCCTCGGCGGCCGGCGTTATGACGAGCAAGGGCAGCCGCGCGGCAATCCGCTGCTGGCCATGCTGATGCTCTTCCTGGCGCCTATGGCGGCCATGCTGGTGCAGCTAGCCATTTCCCGCGCCCGCGAATATGACGCCGATGCCGGCGGCGCCGCCATCTGCGGCGAGCCGCGCGCTTTGGCCAGCGCGCTGGCCAAGCTGGAGCAGGCCGCGCGCGGCATCATCAACCCCACGGCGGAAAATCATCCGGCCACGGCGCATATGTTCATCGTCAATCCGCTCTTTGGCGGGATGATGGATAATCTGTTCACCACCCATCCCAGCACCACCAACCGCATCGCGGCGCTCATGGCGCTGGAGGAACAACGCGAAACCACGGCCGCCAGCAGCCCCAACATGACCCCTTCGCGCGGCCAGGCGCGGCGGCGGCTGTGGGGGAGAGGTTAGGCGGCAATGTCGCGCCGCAGACTGCTCACGAAGTCGAGCCACGGCGGCACCCGTTGCGCCCACTGGTTGTGTTGCAGAAAATGTTGTCGCTGCGTCTGCAAACGCGTTTCCCAAGCGGCGGGCGTGGCCAGCCGGTCGGCAATCACGGTGCGTGCAGCTGCGACAAACGCCGCGTGATCCAGCGGCTGGGTGAATAATTCTAAATCATCCGCCGCCGCGATGGGCACCAGCGTGGCGAAGCCCTGCGCGGTTTCCGGCAGTGCAGCGCGCGCTGTGATTATACAGTTAAGGCCGGTGGCCAAGGCTTCCATCAAGGCGATGCAGGAGGTTTCCGGATACGGGTTGGGCGCCAGGAAGAAGCTGGCCTCACGCAAGTCATTAAGCAATTCCGGCTGCCCCACCATGCCGAGATGCTCCACGCCCGGCATGGCGCGCAGCTGCGCCGCTAGCGCCGCGTTTTGCGCAGCATCCTGACCGATAGCGGGATTGCAGAAAATCCGCAGGCGTAGATCAGGAAACGCCGCGCGCAGTTGCGGCCAGATGGCGGGCAGATGCAGCACGCCACGCGGTGTGCTGCCGACGTAAACTGCCACGGGTTGCTTGATGGCGGTGATGGTTTCATCCGTGGCAAATAGCGTTGCGACCAGCGGGTTCACCGCGTTGCGGATGACGGTGGCGCGCTGCCCTGGAAATATGGAGAGCTGATTGCCACGCTGCTGCCAGTCGCTGACAAACACCGCGCCACTGAATTGCGGTAGCGCCGGCACCAGGGGCGGCGCGAACCGGCTTTCATGCATCCAGGCGATGAGTGGCGCAGAGGCGCCTTCGGCCACATGCTGCACCAGCCATTCGGTCCAGCGGCCGCAGAAGATGAAAGCGTCATAGGCGGGATTGGCGCGCTCCGCCGTCAAATCTTCCAGCGGCAATGACCGCACGCCATGCGCCGCCGCTACCTGTCGCACTTTGTTGAAAATGGTGGCGCCGTGTCCTGCCGTTTGCAAAGCGCGGGCGAGGAAACACACCGCCGAGGTGGTGCCGCCCAGCGGCTGCGGCGCGTCCGGTCGGTCGGCGGTATAGTCATAGGCCAGGTCAACGAAAGCGAGATGCATGGCGCAGGATGGGAAGCAGCGCTGTGGCTTGTCAAGCGATGGTTAAGACGGCGTGTAGACGCCGAAAAAGCTTTTGCTTGCTTTCAATGCCGTCTCTCTGTTATGCCCAACGTCGAGTTCAGAAGACTCTTACTTGTGCTTGGCGCTGCCTGTTGTTTTGGCGGCTGACAGGCCGGATAAGTTCCGGCCATCGTTGCGGTTTAAACCGCTATTCCTTTCACGCTGTTCAAGAGTTCTGAGGGAATCATGCCCGAACGTTGTTGGCTTGGCGCCGCAGCGGGCTCTGGGTTTGCGTTTCCCCGCCAGTCCTGCAGCGCAGGCACTGTTGTGCTCGCACCGTGTTAGGACAAATATAATGACCACCGAACAAACCAATTTCACGCAATTCAACCTGCCGCCCAAGCTGCTGCACAGTCTGACGCGGATGCAGTTCACCACGCCGACGCCGATTCAGGCGCAGACCATTCCACTGGCGCTGGACGGCAAGGACGTGCTGGGCACGGCGCAGACCGGCACCGGCAAGACGGGTGCCTTCGGCATTCCTGTCATCGCGCAGCTCATGCAGCAGCCGGAGGCGATGGCGCTGATCATGACGCCGACGCGCGAGCTGGCCGGCCAGGTGCTGGCCGCGCTGCAGCAGATGAACCCGCTGCAAGAGCTGCGCAGCGCTTTGCTGATCGGCGGCGAGCCGATGCCCCGGCAGTTCCGGCAATTGCAGCAAAAGCCGCGCCTCATCGTCGGCACGCCTGGGCGCATCAACGACCATCTGCAGCGCGGCACGCTGAAACTGGGCGCCGTGCGCGTGCTGGTGCTGGACGAAACCGACCGGATGCTGGATATGGGCTTCGGTGTGCAGATTGACGCCGTGGTGGCGCGCCTGCCCGCCGAGCGGCAGACGCTGCTGTTCTCCGCCACTTTGCCACCCAATATCGTCAAGCTGGCCGGGAAATATCAGCGCGAGCCGGTGCGCGTCGCGGTGGGTTCCACCGTCACGCCGATGGCCAAGATTCAGCAAGAGCAAATCCAACTGGGCGAGGCGGAGAAATATCCGCAATTGCTGCAGCAGCTGACGGCGCGCGAAGGCTCCATCATCGTCTTTGTGAAAACCAAGCACGGCGCCGACCGGCTGGCCGACAAACTGGAGAAGGCAGAACATCGCGCCGCCGCCATTCACGGCAATTTGCAGCAGCGCAAGCGCGACCGCGTCATCCAGCAATTCCGCGACCAGGAGTTCCGCATTCTGGTGGCCACGGATGTGGCGGCGCGCGGGCTGGATATTCCGCATATCGCGCATGTTATCAATTACGATCTGCCGCAATGCCCGGAGGATTACATCCACCGCATCGGCCGCACGGCGCGAGCGGGGGCGGAAGGCCAAGCCGTCAATCTCGTCACACCGGCAGACAGCGCCAAGTGGCGCGCCATCCACAAGCTGATGCATGGCGCCTTTCCAGAAGGCGATGCGCCCCGACGCAGCGGCGGCAGCAAGACCGGCGCGCCCTGGAAGCGCGGCGGCAAAAGCAGCGGCAAGCCACGCAACGCCTTCCACGCCGCGCGCAGCAAGGCGGGAACGCAACGGCGAGCAACAGCATCTTAGGCCGGAGAAGTGATCCCTAGTCTGAATCTTCCCAATAGAAGATTCGGTAGGGCACCTGTGCGGCATCGAGCAGCGCCTTGATGGCCGGATAGGGGCTTGCCCCCGCAGCCGCCACTGTGAAGTTTTGGCGCAGCAGTTCCAGGATGTTGGCGGCGCTGGGGGTCGGCGAAGTTTTTGCCATCGCTTTGGCGCCCGGCAGGGTAAGCAAGGCGGCTAGCAGCTGCGGCCAGTGCGGTTGCATGACCATCAAATAGGTATCGAAACGCTCTTCGCAATAGCCGATGCTGATGCGCTTCTCGCTCGGCTCATAAACCACTTCGGTCAAGGGCAGAATGTCCGGCGGCCGGTGCAGATCAAACCGATCCTGATTGTCTTGCCTGGGCATGACGATATTATCCAGCATTCAAGCAGTTTATCAGAACCGACCTCTGGCGTGAAGCGGCGATTGTCAGACCGCGAA
>CAZBSB010000095.1:0-8955 GCA_964494535.1 uncultured Rhodospirillales bacterium | reverse complement strand
GGCGTAGGTTTCCGGCGTCCCGGAGGACATGACCGTCATTTCACCGGCCATGGCAATAGGCCGAGCAGGGAAGCACAGAATGCCACTCTTCACAAGCCAGCAGGAATTGTCGTTGCGCGTGCAGAAGCGCAATGGCTGGGTGCATCTGAGGACACTGATCGCGGTGCGCTGGGTCGGCATCGCCGGTCAGCTCGGCGCCGTGCTGGTCACGCAGTTCCTGTTGGACTATGACTTGCCGCTGCTGCCGGTGTTAGCCACCATCGCCACTTCTGTGCTGCTGAATATCTGGGCGCAGAGCCGGCTGCAGCGTGGCCCCACCATCAACGACCGCGTCGCCGCGCTTTATCTAGCGTTCGACATCGTGCAGCTGGCGGTGCTGCTGTTTCTGACCGGCGGTCTGGTCAACCCTTTCGTCATGATGTTGCTGGCGCCGCTGACCGTGGGCGCCGCCGTGCTGCGGCGCGGCCTGGCCATCATGCTGGCCCTCATTTTGGTTGGCGCGGCCACGGCCTTGATCTATTCGCCGCCCGCCTTGCTGTGGGGCGGGCAAGACTTCCCGATGGTTTTCCTGTTCGGGGTATGGATGTCGCTGGTGCTGTCCACCTTGTTCATCGCCATGTATGTGTTCAGCGTGGCCGCCGGCACGGCGCAAATCGCCAGCGCGCTGCAGGAGGCGCAATTGGCGCTGGGGCGCACGCAGAAAATGGCCGCCGTGGGCGCGCTGGCGGCCGCCGCAGCACACGAATTGGGCACGCCGCTCAGCACCATCGCGGTGGTGGCCAAGGAATTGGCGCATGATCTGCCGCCGGACTCGCCGCAGGCGGAAGATGCGGCGCTGCTGGTCAGCCAGGTTGATCGGTGCCGGACGATTTTGGCCGACCTGTCGCAGCGGCCGGATCGGTCGCGGGAGGCCGATAATCGCTTCAATACGCTGGAGTTGCTGACGCTGCTGGGCGTGGTGGCGGAACCGTATCGCAACCAGCAGGCGCGGCTGGAAATCGTGCGCGCCGCCGACAACCAGGGCGCGGAGCCGGTCATCCGGCCGCAGCCGGAATTGCTGCATGGCCTGGCCAATCTGGTGCAGAACGCCATGCAGTTCGCCCGCGCGCGCGTCACGCTGCGCGCCGCCTGGCGGCCGGGCTGGCTGGAAATCGCGGTGGAAGACGACGGTCCGGGTTTACCGCCGGAATTGCTCGACCGCATTGGCGAGCCTTATATTTCCACGCGTGCCGGCCAGTCCGGCCATATGGGCTTGGGCATCTTCATTGCCATGAATTTGCTGGAGAAAACCGGCGGCGCGCTGCGTTATGTCAATTTGTCGCAGGGCGGCACGGCGGCGATTGCGACATGGCAGGATACGCGAAAACTCGGCATAGTTGCAGCGTAACGGGATACTTTGGAGGCAGCGATGGATGAAGCCGCAGAAAGTTACATATTTTCCGAAAATCCGGCGCGCAGCTTGTTGCTGGTTGACGACGACAAGGTGCTGCGCGACCGTCTGGCGCGCGCCATGCAGCGCAAGGGCTTTGATGTCATTGCGGTAGGCAGCGTCGCGGCCGGCAAGCAGGCAGCGCGACAGGCACAGCCGGCCTTCGCCATTTGCGACCTGCGGCTCGGAGACGGCAGCGGCCTGGATGTGGTGGAAGCCATTCATGCCGCGCGGCCGGATGCCCGCGTGGTCATGCTCACCGGCTATGGCAATATCGCCACGGCGGTGGCGGCGGTTAAAAGAGGGGCGATTGACTATCTGTCCAAACCAGCCGACGCCGATGCCGTTGCGGCGGCGCTGTTGAACGACAAGGGCGAGCTGCCACCTGTGCCGGGTACGCCGATGCCGGCCGACCGCGTGAAGTGGGAGCATATTCTGCGTGTGTTCGAGCAGTGCGACCGCAATGTTTCCGAAACCGCGCGGCAATTGCAGATGCATCGCCGCACCCTGCAGCGCATCCTGCAAAAGCACGCGCCGAAGGAAGCCCTGGCTTTCGCCGAAGCGGGGGATGAAGACGACAAGGATTGAGCGTTATTTCCTGCCGACCATCCGGTCAACCTCGCGCCCCTGCATCATGAAGATGCCGAGTTCGCGGCCGGCGGCCAGCGCCGCGGCGGTGTCGCAGCGGCAAAGGATGAAGCGGGACTGATCGGCCTGTTTGATCAGTTGCCGCATCTGCGGAATGATCTCGCTCTGCGCGTCGGCCAAACTGTCAGGCGACCAGAAGATTTTGATCAGATCAAGTCCCAGCTGTTTGCGATCCAGGTAAGGCAGCGTTAGGTGGTTCAGCCCGTCCAGGCAGACGCGGTAGCCGCGCTCGTGCAGGAAATCGCGCACGAAGAGATAGGCGCCCATGTCGGCGAACACGTCAATTTTGTTGAGTTCCACCACCAACGTATGCCGCAGGCGCGGCGCGATGCTGTCATTGAAGCGTTGGAATTCCGGCGACAGCACCGTTTCGATATTCAGATTAATGCTGAAAGGACGCGGATGCGTGATGTCGTCGCGGGTCAGATGCGTCAGCATGTGGCGGTCGAGTGCCTGGGTCAGAAATTGGAACAGCCAGCGGCTGGCGGTGGGGTCTTGCTGCATCCCCGTCAGGGTGCGGAGATCGGCGATGGAAATGAAGAGTTCGTCATAGATAATCTCGGGCGTCGCCCCGCTGCCCAGCACGCAGATCGGCTGGCGCCGCACGACGCTGGAGACATCCAGCAGCGTCAAGCGGTCGAGCATCCGCGCGAGGCCTTCCACAGTGATCGGCTGACTCTCCGGCCGCACGATCAATTGGCTCAGCAAGACGCTCTCTTGGCGTTCGGCTTCGGCCAAGTCCTGCAGGCTGCGGCAAAGCGTCAGGAAGTCACCATAAGACGTGCTGAGGTCATAGCGCGTGTAAAACGTCTGCTGCTGGCCGGCGGCGGTGATCAGCGGGTCTTCAGAGAAGAGCAACCGCACGCGGCCGATGATTCTGTCCAGTTCCTCGCTGCTCGCCTCGCGCGAGACATAGACCAGGTCCTGGTTGCTCAACAGGTAATAGCGCCCGCCATAGGGCGCGATTTGATCGGCGAAGATGCCGAGCGCCATACGGATATAGTCCGGTCGGTGATACATGGCGTGCAAAGCGGAGAAGCGCAGATGCACAGCAATGCGGCCGCCGAAGCCCTGGCGTCCGAGCCGCTCGGCATATTCCAGCAATTCCCGCTCAGGGGTGATGAAGCTATCCTCGGCCAAGGAAGAACCCATAAGGACTCATACGGCGAACATTAACGGAAAATGATGGTAGCAACGCACCGTAAAGCATTGATTAATTTGTGATTAGATCAGGTGATTCGCGTTCTGGATGAAGTTGGCAGTGACGGGGTTCAGCGCCGGTTGCCGGTGGGCAGGCCGGCGCGGCCGATATTGCCGAACAGGTCTTGAATCCAGGTTTTTTCATTGCCGAAGCTGGGGGTGGCGCCGGGTGCCGCCGCCACGGCTTGCACCGCGTCAGGACTCAGGGTTTCCACCGCCTGCACCAGGCCGTTATCGTCAAAACGGATATGGATGGTTTGTTGCTCGGCGACCGTGGGGTCGAAAAAAGCATATTGTTCGGTGCGGCGGCCGACATAATACCAGTCCTTGTCGTCAAAGCTGCCTTGCACCGTTGGGCTGCCAATGGCGGCTAACACGGTTTCGCGCGCCGCGCCGGGCTTGACGATCGCCAGCTTGTCCGCATCCAGCAGGTTGCCGCGATTCACCACCGTGGGGGCGCAGGCGCCGAGCAGCAGCAGGGCAAAGCAGCAGGAAAGTCGTTGTGCGCGCATGGCAAACCTGTATGGGTAGAAAGCGGAAAGAGAGGATAACGGCTTTGCTTAAGCAAGTCTGGAAAAATTTGCAAATGCGGCTTAGCCCGTCCTGGCAATGGCCGGAGGTGGGGACGCTGTATGGCGCCGCAGCCGCCCAGGCGCGGCTGCCGCAATTTTTTACCGTTGGCGGCGTGCCGGATTCGCTGGACGGCCGTTTTGATTTGTTGACGTTGCATCTGGTGCTGCTCATGCGGCGGCTGGACGGGCAGGGGCGGCCGGCGATGGCGCTGCGTCAGCGGTTGTTTGATTTGTTTGCCGCCGATATGGATCGCAATTTGCGGGAGCTGGGCGTGGGCGATACGGGCATCAGCCGCCGTGTCAAGACCATGGGGCAGGCGTTTTATGGCCGCTTGCAGGCCTATGACCAGGCTTTCCAGGCGCCAGAAGCCCAACGACAGACGGTGCTCATGACCGCGTTGGATAAAAATCTCTACGGCACGGTGCCGACCGCGCCCGTTGCGCTGGCCGCCATGGCTCACTACATGATAGAAACGATGGATTATTTGCAGCAACAACCGGTCAGCGCCATGCTGGCTGGCCATGTGAATTTTTTAACGCCAAGATTGGACGATCATGGACGCCCAGACGCCAAATGAATTTCCCCGCCCGCAGGCCGTGGATAAAATCCCGCCGTCGGGGCTGCGTGTAACCATCAGCGCCACGCCCAAGGAATGCGCCGCCGTTGCCGCACGGTTGGGTTTGCTGCGCTTGGATGCCTTACAGGCGGAACTGGAATTGCGCCGCGATGGCGATGGGCTGGCGGTGCAGGTCAGCGGCAAACTGACGGCGCAGGCGCAGCAGGCTTGCGTGGTCACGCTGGTTCCCGTGCCGGCTAGCATAGCGGAACCGGTCACGGGTTGCTTCATGCCGCCGGAAGCGATTCCGGAGGAAGAAGGCAGCTTCAGCTTGGCCGATGCCGACGAGCCGGTGATTGACCCCATTATCCATGGCATGATTGATGTGGGGGAATTGGTGGTGCAGCATTTGTCGCTGGCGCTTGACCCCTATCCGCGCGCCACGGGGGCGGAATCGCCGGCGCGGTTGGGCGCGAGCGTGGCAGCGGGACGGCAAAAGCCCTTCCAGCATCTCGCCGACATGGTAAAAAACAAGGAAAAATAAGCCGTTGGCGCGGTTTTTGACTTTTCTACCAGACCGGGGTTTTTGCTTGCCTGCGCCAGCGATATTGCTTAGAAGGATGCAGCTTGCCGGATTGGCCGGAGGCTGAAGATAGGGCAGAGCCGGTTTGGCGCTGTCGCCGTTCGCGTGTGGCCGCGTAAAAATGCGCCGCTGCAACAGACGGATAGAACGAATCGAGTCGTGCCATGGCTGTGCCAAAGAAGAAAACCTCCAAATCCAAGCGCGATATGCGCCGGTCGCATCACGCGGTGACCGCGAGCGCCAGCCAGGAATGCCCGAACTGCGGCGAAACCAAGCGCCCGCACCATGTCTGTGGTGCGTGCGGCTATTATGACGGCCGCGAAGTGGTAGCCACCAAGACCGCGGCTTGATGCCGCCGTGAGCAAACGCACCGTCATTGCATTGGATGCGATGGGGGGCGACCATGCGCCGCGCAGCGTCATTGCCGGCGCCGCCTTGGCTATCGAGCGTCATCCGAACATCCATTACATCATCTATGGCCAGGAAGCGGTGGTGCAACCGCTCCTCGCGCAATTTCCGCAACTGACGCCCAAGGTGGAATTTCGCCACACGCCGGATGTCATCGGCGCCGACATGAAGCCGTCACTGGCGCTGCGTCAGGGGCGCAAGAGCAGTATGCGTCTGGCCATCAACACGGTGCGGGAAGGCGAGGCGTCTTGCATCGTTTCCGGCGGTAATACCGGCGCGTTGTTGGCGCTGGCCAAATTCGTGCTGCGGACTTTGCCGGGCATTGACCGGCCGGCCATGGCCTCCTTCGTGCCGACTATCGTCGGCGAAACCGTGATGCTCGATCTCGGCGCCAATGTGGAGACGGATGCCGAAAATCTCGTGCAGTTCGCCATCATGGGCGCCATCTTTGCCCGCGCCGTGCTGGGCGTGGCCGACCCGACCATCGGTATCCTCAATATCGGCGTGGAAGACGTGAAGGGGCGCGATGATCTGCGCCGCGCCGCGCAGCTGCTGCGTGAAAAGACCTTGCCCGGCAAGTTCGTGGGCTTCGTGGAAGGTGACGATATTCCGGCCGGCACGGTGGATGTGGTGGTGGCGGATGGCTTCACCGGCAATGTGGCGCTCAAGACCTTGGAAGGCACGGCGCGGCTAATGGCGCATTTCATGCGCCAGACATTCCAGTCCTCGTTCATGGCCAAGATGGGGTATATCCTCGGCCGCAGCGCGCTCACGCGCATGAAGCACCGGATTGATCCGCGCCGTTACAATGGTGCCATGTTCATCGGCCTGGAAGGCGTGTGCGTCAAAAGCCATGGCGGCACCGACCATGAAGGTTTCGCCAACGCCATTTCCGTGGCGGCCGATTTGGCGGAGCAGGATTTCAACGAAAAAATCCGACAAGAATTGGCGCGGCACTATGAAGCCGCGGAAATGCCGGATGTGCCGATGGCGGACGAATCTGCTGCCGAAGCCGTTGCCGGCGGCGCCGCATGAGCAAAATCACGCGTTCCTTGATTGTCGGCTGCGGTCACGCCTTGCCGCGACGGGCGCTGAGCAACGACGCGCTGGCCGAGCGCGTGGATACCACGGATGAATGGATCAAGCAGCGCACCGGTATCGCGCAACGCTATGTGGCCGGCGATGACGAGACCACTGCCGTGTTGGCCACCCGGGCCGCGCAGCAAGCACTCGCTCATGCGGGACTGACGGCAGAGGCGGTTGACGTGATCGTCGTGGCCACCACCACGCCGGAGCGGACTTTTCCCGCCACCGCCGCCTTGGTGCAGGGGGCGCTCGGCATCGAACGCGGCTTTGCGCTGGATGTGCAGGCGGTGTGTTCCGGCTTCGTCTATGCGCTGGCGGTGGCCGACAACTTCATCCGCTGCGGCCAGGCGCGCTGCGCTTTAGTAATTGGCGCAGAAAATTTCACGCGGCTGTTGGATTGGAATGATCGCGGCACCTGTGTGCTGTTTGGCGATGGCGCTGGCGCCGTGGTGCTGCAGGCCGGCGAGGGGAAGGGCGATAAGTCCGATCGCGGTATTCTCTCCACGCATCTACACAGCGACGGCAAGAATTGGGACAAGCTCTACACCACCGGCGGCGCCGGCAGCACCGGCACAGTCGGCCATGTAGTGATGCATGGGCAGGAAGTTTTCCGCTATGCCGTGCGCTATCTGGCCGAGGTGGTGGATGAAGCCCTGGCGGCCAACGGGATGCAGCCAGAAGAGATTGATTGGTTGGTGCCGCACCAGGCCAACAAGCGCATCATTGACGGCACAGCTAAGAAGCTGAACCTGCCGGCGGAACGGGTGATATTAACCGTTGCTGATCACGCCAACACTTCCGCCGCATCCATTCCGCTGGCCTTGAGCGTGGCGGTGCAGGACGGCCGCATCAAGCCCGGGCAAGTGGTGCTGCTGGATGCCATGGGCGCCGGTCTGACCTGGGCGGCGGCGCTGGTCAGGCTTTAAGCATTCGCACCACAAAAGGCGGATTTTCTTTCTCTTTGACGGGTTTGCCGCAACGTATTAGGCTGTTGCATCAGTGACCGAATCTCCTGGAGCCGCTGCATGGCCGAGAATACCGTAACCCGATCTCACCTCGCCGAATCGATCTATCAAGAGGTTGGCTTGTCGCGGAACGAGTCCGCCGAAATGGTGGATATCGTGCTGGAAGAAATCAGCCGGGTGCTGGTGCGCGGCGAGATGGTGAAGCTGTCGTCCTTCGGCAGTTTTCAGGTGCGTAGCAAAGGGCAACGCGTTGGCCGTAACCCTAAGACCGGTCAAGAAGTGCCCATTCTGCCACGCAAGGTGCTGGTGTTCCGTGCCAGCCATGTTCTCAAAGACGCCATCAGCCGCGGCATGGGCGGCGGGCCAGTCGCCGCATCCGGACGGGAGGATTAACCCATGACCACGCCCGTGACCGAAACTGCGACCACCAGCGCCGGCAAGTCGCGCAGCGCCGTTGCTTCCGCCGTCAAGGCCGACAGCAAAGCGCCTGGCGCCTTCCGCACCATCAGCGAAGTGGCGACCGAGTTGGACGTGCCGCAGCATGTGCTGCGCTTCTGGGAAAGCAAATTTTCGCAAATCCGCCCGATGAAGCGCGGCGGCGGCCGCCGCTATTACCGGCCGGAGGATGTGAACGTCATTCGGCAAATTCAGAATCTGCTCTACAATCAGGGTTACACCATCCGTGGCGTGCAAAAGTTGCTGAAGGAAAACCGGGGCGTTGTCATCAACCGCATTTCCACCGCAGCGCCCGCCGTCGCGGCGCAGGTGGAGAGTGCTGTGGAGAAGGTGGGCAGCCTTGGCCTGGCCGTGCCGGCGCAGGCGAAAGCCAGCGGCCTTTCCGCCAAGAAGCGCGAGGAGTTGGAAGGCCTGCTTATCGAGCTGAAGGCGCTGCGCGATCTGTTGCGCCAGTCCGGCGTTTGAGCGCGGGGCGGCCAAACTCCGTCATCCGGCTATGCGCCGCCGCCTTGGTGCTTGCCCTGAATTTTGTCTCTGGCCATGCGCAAGCCAACCGTTGCGACGATGCGCGGCTGATGCTCAGCGGCTTTCTGGCGCAATTGCCGGAGCAGGTTTATCTGTGCGACACGACGCAGGATTGCGGCGCCTATTATCTGCGCGCCGATTCCTGCGAGCCGCCGGTCATCCTTGGTATTCTCGGCAATAAGATGGTGGGCGACAATGCGGGCAAACTCGTGCCGTTGCAGACGGCAGTAAGGCGCTTCTGCCCGGAGCCGGAAATTGCCTGCGCGCCGGTGGTGGTGCCCTTCGCCTGCGTAGAAAATCGCTGCGTGGAGGTTGACCCAAACGCGCCGTCGCCACAGACAACGCCACCCACGCAGCAGAGCGAGGGCGCGGAGCCGCCCGTTCCTGGCCAACCGGTGCCGGAAACTGTGCAGCCGGAATCGCCGCCAGACTCGCCGCCACCCGCTCCGGTTGAAGAGCCGGCGCCATAGCCGGGTTCATCAGTTAAAATTGCCGATGTGAAGGGGTTGCGACCCTCCGAGCCGCT
>CAZBSB010000094.1:0-9008 GCA_964494535.1 uncultured Rhodospirillales bacterium | reverse complement strand
ACGGCGGCGGCGGGGATGTAGCGGCGCAGGCCGCTGGTTGGCGCCTCAGCCTGAAAGCCGCCATGCTCGAACTCGTCCTGCAGGAATTCTTTTTCCATTTTCTGCCGCAAGGCTTCTTCCGCTTGCTGCGCCGCGTTTTGGCGCGGCGGCGGAGCGGCCGCGGTCTTCAGGCCGCCCAGCGGCCAGGTATCGCGCTGCCAGCAGCTGTCCTGCTTGATGTGGGTTTCAATCTCCTCCGGCGCCATGCCGGCGTAATAATCCCATTTCAGATTATAATCGCGGACATGGTCGAGGCAGAACCAATAGTAATCCGTCAGCCGGTCGCGCGCCTTGGGCGCGCGATATTCGCCGACACCGCTGCAGCCCGGACAATCGCAGGCGCGCGTCACTACGGGCCGGTCTTGACCGAACAGGGCGGCATCCTTGATCTTCGTCTCGTAACGCATTGCGCTGGCGGTTTACAGGTTTAGCTTCAAACCCGGGATTATAGCCGAAAAACGGTGAAAAATGTCCAAAATATCTGCGGCACTGCCGGGTGGGGTTTGCCAAGGCTAAGGCGTTGACTCTGCTTAGCGCGCCGAGGGCTGACTAACAGGTGGCATCAAACCACCGGCTCGTCCAGCCGGTTGGGGTTGCCGCCGGGGCGGCGCGCAGTTGCTGGCGCGTGGCGTTCGATGAAGGGTTGCGCGAGGCTGGCGGCAAACGCCGCGCCGTAGACGGTGTGCAGCACGGGGCTTTGCGCCATAACTCTGACAGCCTGCAACATACGGTTGGCGCGGTCAGCTGCGGTATCTTGCTGGTGATCAAAACTTGGGTCTGAGGTGTAGCCCTGGCTGACCAGGCGGCGGGTTTTTGCGCCATAGTGAATGTGGCGCAAGTCGCGCTCCAGTCGCGCCGGATCGTTGGATAGAGCCGTGACTGACGGCCATTGCACGCCTTCCGGCGTGATTTTGACCTGAGAGATCCAGGACGCGATTGAGGCGCCTTCGCGCTGCTGCAGCTCTTTGGTCAGATAGGGCGCGTATTTCATCGCCTCGCGCATGGTCGGCAGGCGCAGATGGCCTTGCGGCGTGACCTCGGCCCCGTTGAGCAGCTCGGTCAGAAAAAACAATTTATCGCCAGGCGCGGTGAAGACAGTTTTGTTTTGATAGGCGCAGGGCGCCAGCCCCGCATCCGCTTTCTGCCCCAGGCCATATTGCGCGCCGGCCAGCAGCAAGGCGTTTTCCAGCGCCGGATGCGCGCCCGCCAGCGGATTGTGATTGGTGCGTAACTCCAGCCTGTCTTGACGTGAGCGCAGCGCATGATGCCGGCCATAACCCATGTCAATTTGTTGGATATGATCGGTGATCTGCAGCGGTTTCATGAAGACGGGCAGCGCGTCATGTACTACGCGCAGGATGCCCTGCGCCATGGGCACGGCGCGCCGATCGGTCGCGGCGTCAGCGCCGGTGGCGAAAATGGGTTGGCCGGTTTGCTTATCCGTCGCCTGCACGGTGATGTCGCGTTTGTAATAAGTGACGTTATAGTCATACTCTGCCGCCAGCGCCTGCAGGCCGCGTTGCAGCCTGTGCCAGCGCACGACATCGCCGACCGGATCAGCCGGCCGGGTGGAAACCTCAAGCACACCTTGCGGATCATAGAAGCCACGGGCGCCGCGGCCGAAACGCGGCTCCAGATCATCCGGCAGCTTGAGGTGCAGTTCGGTCATGAACACATCTTGCAGGGGCATTTTCTGGAAGGCGCGGGTTAAAGCCTGGCGGCCGGGCGCAGCGATACCGGCTTGCGTCAGGCGTTGATCCAGCGGCGCGGAAAGGTCAGCAATCTTTTGCACACGCAACGTCTCGGGGTCGCGGTTGCCGAGCGAGCGCAGGGTGAATTCCTGCTCACGACCGAAAGTCCAACCTATGCCCATAGCGCCAAAGATCGCCGTCTGCGCCTGCAGATGCGCAACAATTTGACGGTTCAGGGCGCCGTCATGCCCCCAGGTGAGGATGCGGTTTTCTTCTCCCCGCCCGAACGTCGTTGGTGTGGTGAAAAGCAGCGCGTCAGTGGTTTTATCCGTCGTTTGGCTCATCTATCCCCGGTCGCGGTTCACTTGCTTGGTTATCCGCGGCGGGACTCATTCTACTGCATGATAAATAGTTGCATAAGCCTGCCATGGGACATCTGCCATGAAGGCTTGAGAAACTACAGCCTTGAATCAAATCAGATTCGTGCGTCAAGAACTTATGATCAGCCCTTAATACTTTCCGCCTTCGGTGATGAAGTGCCAGATTTCCGGGCGTTCCATTTGTTGGCGGCGCAGGAGAGTGTCCAGCTTGGCGTAGCAGGGTTGGCGCATCCCGTGGTAGGAGACGAGTTCGCCCACTGGCGCGAAGAACAGCCCGAGGCCTTGCAGCAGCCGCAAGAGCGCCGGTTCTGCCATGGCGCAGACATGGGTGATGTTGTGTTCCCGCGCCAGCTGCAGCATCACGCGCATGAGACCGAGGCTACAGTGCGGGATACGGCGCTGGTGGTCAGAACTCATCCAGTCATTCACCGCGCCATAGTCGCCGTCATCCCACCGGCGGCGAAAGTCCTTGATAATGACGAAGCGCGAGAGTTCCGCCGTGCTGGCCGCCGGCACTTCCTGCGCCAGTTCCGCGCACAGGCGGAAGCAGGGCAGCGGTGAACCGGCCTTCGGCAAAATCAACCGCATGGCGCCGGCCATGCGCTGATCCGGCTGGTGGCAGAGCAGCGCCTGCACGGCGCGGCCGTCATCCTCGTCATTCTCCAACTGCTCCGGAAACGCGGCGGCGGGAAAGACCTGCCGTTCCACGCACAACACCTGATAACGCAGATACCACGCCGCGCGCTGCAACTCCGGCGTATCGGCCGGGAAGGCGGTGAAGTAATCTTCATAGAAACGGGTGAGTTCCAGCGGGTCAACGCCGTATTCAATCACCGGCTTGCGTCCGCGACGCTTGGCCGCCGCCATCATCATCGTCATGGCCTACACCATCTGTTGCTGTGGGGACTGTGGCCATTATGCCGCAGATTGCTTAACACCCTGTTGGGGATTGCTAAGATTTGACGAAGATAATGCTGTATCACCGCGCCACGCGCCAACGCGGAATCAATGAAAGGTTGCGCGTCGCCGCAGCTTTTAGGCTTTGTTTAGGTTCCTGCCGCAAGGTAGGCATTCATTCGATTTCCGCACGATTCTCCTGAGAAAAAGGCTTGGCCATGACGTTGAAAACGCCCATTACCGTCGCGCATGGCGACGGCATCGGTCCCGAAATCATGCCGGCCGCGTTGCGGGTTCTGGAAGCCGCCGGCGCGCAGCTGGCTATTGAGACCATCAATATCGGCGAGAAAGTCTATCGCGCCGGCATCAGCACCGGCATCGAAGACAGCGCCTGGCAAAGTTTGCGCCGTACGCGCGTGTTTTATAAAGCGCCTATCACCACACCAATCGGTGAAGGTTTTCAAAGCCTGAATGTGACGGTGCGCAAAACCCTGGGGCTGTTCGCCAATGTGCGCCCCTGCGTTTCGTATCATCCTTATGTTGCCACCAAGTTTCCGGGCATGGATGTGGTCATCGTGCGCGAGAACGAGGAGGATTTATACGCCGGCATCGAATATCAGCAGACGCCGGATGTCATGCAGTGCTTGAAGCTGGTCAGCGTGCAGGGTAGTGAGCGCATTATTCGCTATGCGTTTGAATATGCACGTCGCAACGGTCGCAAGAAGGTTACATGCTTCCACAAAGCCAATATCATGAAGATGTCGGACGGCCTGTTCCGCGGCATCTTCGCGCGCATAGCCGCGGAATATCCGCAAATCGCCAGCGACCAGATGATCATTGATATTGGCACCGCCAAGCTGGCGGCCAGCCCGCAGGATTTTGACGTCATCGTCACTCTCAATCTATATGGCGATATCATCTCCGATGTCGCGGCGGAAATCACCGGATCAGTGGGGCTGGGCGCTTCCAGCAATATCGGCAGCGACGTGGCGATGTTCGAGGCGATACACGGCTCCGCGCCGCAAATCGCCGGGCAGGGCATCGCCAATCCCTCCGGCCTGCTGCTTTCCGGTGTGCTGATGCTGCTGCATATCGGCCAAGCCGAGGCGGCGGCGCGGGTGCAAAATGCCTGGCTCCGCACCATCGAGGACGGGTTGCATACCGGTGACATTTATAAAGCGGACAGCAGCAAGCAGAAGCTGGGAACCCAGGAATTTGCCGATGCCGTCATCGCGCGGCTGGGGCAAGTGCCGCAGGCGATGCGCGTGGCGCATTATGCCGCTTTGGGTGCGATGCCGATTCCCCCCGTGCCCGCGATTCCGCCGGCTGCGACGGTGACGGAAGGCCTGGATATCTTCATCGGCTGGGACGGCAAAGTGGCTGATCTCGCTGCGCGCCTGGCGCCGTTGGACGGTGGTTCGCTTAAACTGAGTCTGATCACCAATCGCGGCGTGCGCGTCTGGCCGGATGGTTTTGCCGAGACCATGTGCACCCAGAGTTACCGCTGCCGCTATCTCGGCAAGCAGCCCACGGCGCCGGAGATGCTGGCGCTGCAGGAGAAAATCATCAAAGCCGGCCTGGATATTTCGCAGACCGTAACATTGCGCAGCTTTGACGGGAAGCGCGGCTACTCACTCGGCCAGGGTGAATAGCGGCTAGGAAAAATTTTCCCAGTCGGAGCGCGACTAGGCAATTTTTGCCGGTTTTGTTAACAACATCTTCATCAAATCACCGCCATCCTTTGGTTAATCCGGCGGCAAAACACGTTGCGGCCGCGGCACGATTTTTGCGGGGTGTGGCGCGTGGACGGTCTGGCACAAACATTACGGAGTTTAGGACCCATTCGGCTGGCGGCTATTGGCATCGTCGCGGTCTCGCTGCTGGGCTTTTTCACCTTCATGACCACACGCATGACCTCGGGTCAGATGGCGGTGCTGTATAATGATCTGGAAAGCCAGGACACCGCCGCCATCGGCCGCAAGCTGGAGGCCATGAAGATTCCGTATGAGGTCTCGGCGGACGGCCGCGGCATCAAGGTGGCGTCTGACATGGTGGGCAAGGCGCGCATGGCGGCGGCCGGCGAAGGCTTGCCGCGCGGCGGTTCCATCGGTTACGAGATTTTCGACCAAAAAGAAGGCTTTGGCACCACCAGCTTCGTGCAGAACATCAACCATCTGCGGGCGATGGAAGGCGAGCTGGCGCGCACCATCGGCACTTTAGGCAGCGTGGCTTCCGCCCGGGTGCATCTGGTGCTGCCGCAGCGCGAATTGTTCAGCCGCACGGAAGCCGATGCCAGTGCCAGCGTCTTCCTGCGGCTGCGCGGCACGCTGTCCTCAGAGCAGATCAGCGCCATCAAGCATCTCATCGCTGCGGCAGTGCCGCAATTGCAGGCCGACAATATCTCCATCGTGGATGATCGCGGCAATCTGCTGGCCAAGCCGCGCGCCAATGACGACCCCAACGTGATTGACGGCACCAACCAGGCGGAGATGCGTTCCAGCTTCGAACAGATGCAGGCGCGCAAGGTGGAAGACCTGTTGGCGCAAAGCGTCGGCTTCGGCAAGGTGCGCGCCAAGGTTTCGGCGGAAATGGATTTCGACCGCATAGTCACCCAGTCGGAGATTTATGACCCCGACGGCCAGGTGGTGCGCTCGCAGCAGACGAATACTGAAGAGCAGCGCAACAGCGAAAGCAACACGGCGGGCGCCGCCAGCGTGCAAAGCAACCTGCCTGCGGGCATCGAGCAAGGCAATGCCGGCGCGGGCGGCAGCAACAACGCCAATAACCGCAGCGAAGAGACGCTGAACTACGAGATCAACAAGACCATCCGTAACCAGGTGCGCGAGGGCGGGCAGATCAAAAAGCTCTCCGTCGCCGTGCTGGTGGATGGCCGCTATGAAACGGAAAAGGATGCCGAAGGCAAAGACGTGGCGGACGGCAAGAAGAATTATATCGCCCGCAGCGCCGAGGAGATGGATCAGATCAAGGCTTTGGTGCGCTCTGCGATCAACTTCGATGCCGGTCGCGGCGATACGCTGGAGGTCGTCAATATGCGCTTCGAGCAAGCGGAAGTGCCACCGGAACAACCGCTGCTCAATATGATGTTCGGCTTCCCGAAGGAAGATTTGATTCACCTGGTCGAAATTCTCGCCATGGCCGGCATCGGCGTGCTGGTGCTGTTGCTGGTGGTGCGGCCGCTCTTGAACAAGGTGCTGGAATCGGCCAACACCTTGGGGCAGGCGGCGCAGGACAATGGCAGCAACCTGCTGTCCGGCGGCGGTGTGGCGCAGCTTTCGGCACCCGGCGGCGGGGTCGGCAACCTGTTGGCGGGCGGCGATGAGGAAAGCGCATTGGAGCAGATGATAGATGTCGGTCGCGTGGAAGGCCGCGTCAAGGCGTCTTCGCTGCGCAAGATCGGCGAGTTGGTGGACAAGCATCCTGACGAATCAATCGCCATTCTGCGTAATTGGATGTATCAGGAAAACCGGTAAGCATCGGGGTTGATTCAACATGGCAGTGCGGGTGCGTGACGATATTCGCGGCTTGAGCGGCACGGAAAAAGCCGCCATCGTGATTCTTTCGCTGGGCGATGAGCAGGCCACGCGCATTTTTTCTCATATGAATGACGAGGAAATCAAGGAACTGTCGCAGGTGATGGCCAATCTCGGCAATGTCAGTTCCAATCTGGTGGAACGGCTGTTCGTGGAATTCGCCGAGCAGATGTCCTCCACCGGCTCGCTGGTCGGGTCGCTGGAGTCCACGGAGCGGCTGCTGGCCAAGGTGCTGGACAAGACCCGCGTGGACAACATCATGGAAGACATCCGCGGCCCCGCCGGCCGCACGATGTGGGACAAGCTGGCGAATGTGGACGAAGCCGTGCTGGCCAGCTTCCTGAAAAACGAATATCCGCAGACCGTGGCGGTTGTCGTTTCCAAAATCAAGCCCGACCATGCGGCGCGCGTCCTATCCCAACTGCCGGAAAGTTTCGCCATGGAAGTGGTGATGCGGATGCTGCGGATGGAGACGGTGCAAAAAGATGTGCTGGAAGACATCGAGCGCACGTTGCGGAACGAATTCATGAGCAATCTGGCGCGCACCAACCGGCGAAACCCGCATGAGGTGATGGCGGAAATCTTTAATAGTCTGGATCGCTCCAGCGAAGCAAAATTCCTGGCCTCGCTGGAAGAGCGCAACCGCGACGCCGCCGAAAAAATCAAGGCCTTGATGTTCACCTTTGAGGATTTGGGCAAGCTGGACGGTGCCGCCATCCAGGCGCTCTTGCGCGTGGCCGACAAGGCGAAGCTGCCCACGGCGCTGAAAGGCGCTTCGGAGACCATGCGCGAATTGTTCTTCACCAATATGTCCGAACGCGCCGGCAAGCTGTTGAAGGAGGATATTCAGTCGCTCGGCCCCATCCGCATGAAGGATGTAGAAGAAGCGCAAGCCACCTTGGTCAATGCCGCCAAAGACCTGGCAGCGAAGGGTGAGATCATCATCAAGGGCGAAGGCGCCGAAGACGAGATGGTGTATTGACCATGACCATGGCGCCCCCGCCCGCCCAGAAATTCCTGTTCAACCGCACCTTCGACGGCGCGGCACTGGAAGGCGCCAAGGCCAAGGAAGCTACGCCGACTTTTTCCCAGGCGGAGTTGGAGGTGGCCACGGAGGCAGCGCGCCAGCAGGGTCATGCCGAAGGCATGGCAGCCGCCACGCAAAGCCAGGCCGCGCAAGCCTTGGCTATGGCCACGCGGATCGAGCAGCGCATCGAACAAGCCTTCGCGCAGGCGGCGGTGGCGCAACGGCAAGATCAGACCGATTTGACCGAGATTGTGCTGGCTATCGCGCGCAAATTGCTGCCGCCCTTCGCCGCGGAAACAGCCTTGACCACCATTCAAGCCATGCTCACGGCAGCGTGCCGCGATTTGGGGCGCGAGCCGCGCCTGGTGGTGCGGGTGCATGACAGTATGCTGGACGGCTTGAAGAAGATGCTGGACGGCATCACGCAACAGCAGGCCTATGCCGGCAAAATCGTGCTGCTGGCCGATGAAGCGTTGCAGCCCGCCGATTGTCGCATTGAATGGTCGGATGGCGGGTTGGAGCATGACAGCGCGGCGCTGTGGCAGCAGATTGATGCCGCCGTGCAGCGCGCCCAGCAAGTGCGCCGGCAATCGGCCGGCACTGAACCCCATGAGACAAGCATTGAGGAGCTACCATCATGAGCAATACCGGACTCGAACTCAATGAATTGCCGGCCGCCGCGGATGCCGCTGCGGCCGCCGCGCCGAACGTGACGGTGGATGATCTGGGCGCGGTTTATGGCATTCCGGTGCAGGTTTCCGCCGTGCTGGGCAAGGCGGAAATGCCGGTGAGCCATTTGTTGAAACTGGGGCGCGGCGCCGTCATCGAGCTGGATCGCAAGGTGGGCGAGGCGATTGACATTTACGTCAACAACCGCCTGGTGGCGCGCGGCGAGGTGGTGGTGGTGGAAGACCGCCTCGGCATCACCATGACGGAAATCATCAAGTCAGAACAGTAAGCCGCACATTATATTTTTTCTGCAGAAGGATTACCCACAATGCGATTATTGATCGTCGGCCAATTGGAAGGCTATATCACTGAGGCCGGGCGCATCGCCGTTAGCCGCGGCGCCAAAGTCGCGCATATCGCCGATGTTGATCCGGCGCTGGCGGCATTGCGCGCCGGCCAGGGCGCCGACCTGGTGATGTGCGACATCACGCTGGACATCGCGCGGCTTATCGAAAATTTGAAGTCCGAGCGCATCACGCTGCCGGTAGTGGCCTGCGGTATCGGCACCGATGCTGGCGCCGCCGTGCGCGCCATCCGCGCCGGCGCCAAGGAATATGTGCCGCTGCCGCCGGATGCCGATCTCATCGCCGCCGTCTTGGAAGCGGTGACGGAAGAAAGCAACACTGTGATCGCGCGCGATGCCTCCATGCGCCGCGTGTTGGACATGGCGGATCGCATCGCACCTAGCGATGCT
>CAZBSB010000093.1:2788-9078 GCA_964494535.1 uncultured Rhodospirillales bacterium | reverse complement strand
CGTAAGGCCGCCGGCAGCAAGAGCAGCAGCAGGAGCGGCGACAGCAGCAGCCAGCCAAGAGACGGTTCTTCCGGCAGTGAAAAATAAGCGCCAACGCCCAGGCCGATGCCCACCGGCACCCAGAGCGGCCAGCGGTCGCGCTCATGCTGCGCCGCCTGCCAGCACCAGGCCGGCAGGCGGCATGTCAAAGACCAGAGGGTGGCGAAGGCATTCACGGCAACGATTCGCTATGCTAGAAGGGCAAGACTAGCATTGTTTTTCAAGGTCAACCTGATGAAACCCATTGTCCGCTTCGCCCCTTCCCCCACTGGCTTCCTGCATATCGGCGGGGCGCGCACTGCTTTGTTCAACTGGCTTTATGCCAAGCGGCATGGCGGGCAGTTTTTGCTGCGGATAGAGGATACCGACCGCGAACGCTCCACCGAAGCCTCCATCCAGACAATTCTGGACGGGATGCGCTGGCTGGGGCTGGAGTGGGACGGCGACGCCGTTTCGCAATATGCGCGGCGCGAACGTCATGCCGAAGTGGCGCGGCAAATGGTCGCCAACGGCAAGGCCTATTATTGCTATGCTACGCCGGAAGAACTAGCCGCGATGCGCGAAGCGCAGGCGGCGGCCGGCCAGCCACAGCGTTATGACGGGCGTTGGCGCGACCGCGACCCGGCCGAGGCGCCGGCAGGCGTCAAGCCAGCCATCCGCCTGAAGGCGCCGACGAGCGGCGAGACGGTGGTGCATGATGCCGTCAAAGGCACCATCACGGTGCAGAACAACCAGTTGGACGATATGGTGCTGCTGCGCTCGGACGGCGTGCCGACCTATATGCATGCCGTGGTGGTGGACGACCACGACATGGCCATCACGCATGTCATTCGCGGCGACGACCATATGACCAACACCTTCCGCCAGGTGCAGATTTATCATGCCATGGGCTGGGACGTGCCGGTGTTCGCCCACCTGCCGATGATTCTGGGGCCGGACGGCGCCAAACTCTCCAAGCGCCACGGCGCGCCCGCCGTGAGCGACTACCGCGACCGCGGCTATCTGCCGGAAGCCATCCGCAATTATCTGCTCCGCCTGTGCTGGAGTCACGGCGACGACGAGATCATCAGCGACGCGCAAGCGCGGGAATGGTTCGACCTGGAACATATCGGCACCTCGCCGGCGCGGTTTGACTTCACCAAACTGGATTCGGTGAACGCGCATTATCTGCGCCTGCGGCCGGATGCGGAATTGTCTGCGCTGATAGTGCCGTTGCTGAATGCCAGAACCGCACGCGCCCTTGATGCCGCCGCGCATGCCTTACTGACCCGCGCCATGCCGGAGCTGAAGACTCGCGCCAAAACACTGGTGGAACTGGCGACTTCTGCCGCCTTCTATGTGCTGCCCCGTCCCCTCGCCCTGGATGACGGCGCACGGAAAATCCTGACACCTGATGCAAAAACCCTGCTCCGCACCTTGCTGCCGACCATCACCGCGCTGGAGCCGTTCACCGGCGCCACTTTGGAAGAAGCCTGCCGCGCCTTCGCCACAGCGCAAAATCTCAAACTCGGTGCGGTAGCGCAACCGCTGCGCGCGGCGCTGACCGGCAGCGGCACCTCGCCGCCGATTTTCGGCGCCGCGGAATTGCTAGGCAAGGATGAAGTGCTGGGGCGGATACAAGACGTTTTGCAATAAACCACACAAGGATGAGCCTCATGCACCGCCTTCTGCCAAGGTTGTTTGTTCTTGCGGCATCTTTGTTTTGCGCTGGCGCGCACGCCGAAAAATGCGATGCGCCATTCAGCGTTGGCCTACAAATCGTCACCATCGGCACGCGTGAGGCAGCGGTGTGGTATCCGGCCACCGGCATCGAAGCGCCGTATGATTATAGCAAGAGCCTGACCGGTAGCGTGGCCAAAGACGCGGCGCCAGCCACATGTCAGACTTTTCCCCTGGTGGTTTTTTCCCATGGTCTTGGCGGATGCGGCATCCAAAGTGCCTTCCTGACCGAACAGCTCGCGCGTGCCGGCTATGTGGTGGTCGCGCCTGATCATGCGGATGCGATTTGCACCGTGCGCGATGGCCTGCGTAAAAACCCGCAGCGCAGTGAAGAGTCGCTCGTGCTGCCGGAGACGTGGACAGAACAAACCGAGCGCGACCGGCGCGACGACCTGGTGCAGACGCTGGATTGGATGGTGGGCGTTTCGCCGTGGCAAGCGGTGATAAAACAGCAAAAAATCGGCGGCGTCGGTCATTCCATGGGCGGCTATACGCTGGCCGGCATGGCCGGCGCCTGGGAGGGTTGGCGAGATCAGCGGTTACAAGCAGCCGTGCTGTTGTCGCCCTATATTCAACCTTTCCTGAAGCGCCGGCTCATCGAAAAAATCACTATTCCCTTGATGTACCAAGGCGCTCAATTCGACGTAGGTATCACCCCGTTCGTCAAGGGCAAGAATGGCGCCTTCAGCATGGGGAGCACGGAAAGATACTTTGCCGAACTCAAAGGCGGCAGTCATTTTGAATGGACCAACCTGGTCTGCCTGGGCACGCGGACGATACAAGATTGCCTGAAAACCAAGCGGAACGCGCGCCTGATGACCATCTATGCCGGCGCGTTTTTCAACGCCACTTTGAACGAACAGCCAGCTGGCTTGAAGCAGTTAAAGGGCTTTGGCCTGGCCACCTGGGAGAAGAAATGACGAAAGTCCAAACTCATATTATCGCGGAACAATTACAATAATTTGGCAATGTTTTACTTTCCCTGATATTTCGGCTACTATTTCGCATGTGCGAAATGATGGAAGGGGACGGTTATGGCCAAAATTCTTTGGTATGACGGCAAAAGTGAGCCGCTGCAGCTGAAGCGGTTGCGTAGCGACTTTGCCGTTGGGTTACCGGAGCATACGCTGATGGCCTATGACACGGCGGCGCAAGCCATCAGCGCCCTGCAGACCGAACGGTTTGATGCTATCGTCACCTCGACCGGCACGCGCACCCAGCTACAAAGAGACGGCACCACCAACGGCTTCGCCGCCGGCGACACGGCATCAGGCTTCGTGGTGCAAGATGAAGCGTTGCGGCTAGGGTTGAACACACCACGCATCATCCTGACCAGCTATTCCAAGGCCGGCATGGAAGCGGTCGTCGCGCAGCGCTACCCGCAAGAGAGCCAACGCCCCATCGTGATCTCGCGCGGCTTCGATTTCGCCAACGACATCGAAAAGCATGTCCTACCGCTGTTGGCTCCGCCAGACGGCGACGGACCAGGCCCGACACGCGGTGGCACCGGAGCACGCGGCAAAGTGCTGCAATTCCCGAAGCGGTAAACTTCCCGCTCAGCGTTCCGCGATCAGTGCCGTATAAATACCCGGCAATAAATTCTTGAATTTCGCCTGCTCGTCAACCGTGGCAGCGCTGTAGCGTTTTTGTGCCTCGACCCGGCGCTCTTGTTGCTGTGCCTTGTCGAGTTCGCCCCATTTTTCCGCAAAGCGCGCTTCGATTTTCTCGCGCTTCTCTGGCGGCATGGCTTCCAGTTTGCCGATGGCATAGGTGCGGAACTTGGCCGTCGTCTCGGGCGACAGGCTGTTGGCCAGTTCCACCATATTGCGGAAACGCTGGTCTTTCTCCGCCGGCGTCAGTTCCTTATATTGCCGCATAAGGATGGCGCCCATGGCCGCTTTTTCCTCGGCCGTCAGGCGCGGACGGTTCGCATCCGCCGCCACGGCGCCGGGCGAGGCTTCGTCACCCAGCAGCGGCACAGTCTCCGCCCAGGCCAACGGCGCCGTCAGTCCAGCCATCAGTACCCCAAGCGCCAGTAATTTTTTCATGTTGCCTCCTGCAAGATGTGTCAACGCGGTCTTATGCCTACAGCGAACGAGCCAACGAAATCCGGCGCTGACGCCGAAAAAATTTTTACCATCAGTTCCGTGCTTCGATGATGACGAAGGCCTGCGCCAGCGGCGCGTCGTCCGTGATGGTCAGATGAATATGCGCGGTCAGACCAGGCGGCGTTATGCGGATCAGGCGCTGCGCGGCGCCACCGGTCAGGCGCAGGGTCGGCTGGCCGGTCGGCAGATTGACCACGCCCATATCGCGGAAAAACACACCCTGGTGGATGCCGGTGCCGAGTGCTTTCGAGCAGGCTTCCTTGGCCGCGAAGCGTTTGGCATAGGTGGGCACCGGGTCAGCGCGGGATTGCGCCTTGGCAATTTCCGCCTCCGTGAACAGGCGCTTGATGAACCGCCCGCCATAATCGGCCAACAGGCGTTCAATCCGGCGCATGTCAATCAAATCCGAACCGATACCGATAATCATGCCTTCGCCTTTCGCCGCTTTCGCCTACCCGGAGGATGGGCTATGCTGACCACCATAATGGGAAACAATTGTTCAACCAAGCCATGACCCGCGCCAAGCAACGTCTTTTGCCGCAATTATTGCCCCAGGCCGAGCCGGAGGCCACACCGCTGATGGCGCAATATCTGGCGCTCAAGGCGCAGTATCCGGACGTGCTGCTGTTCTTCCGGCTGGGCGATTTTTATGAATTATTCTTCGAAGATGCCGCCAAAGCCGCCAAAGCGCTGGATATCGCCCTGACGCGGCGCGGGCAGCACCAAGGGCAGGATATCCCGATGTGCGGCGTGCCGGCTCACGCTTATGAAAGCTATCTGGCTAAACTGATCCGGCAAGGTTTTCGCGTCGCCATCGCCGAGCAGATGGAAGACCCGGCGGCCGCCAAGCTGCGCGGCGGCAAAGCCATCGTGACGCGGGATGTCGTGCGGATCGTCACGCCGGGCACGATCACGGAAGACAGTTTGCTGGAAGCGCGCCAGCTCAACCATTTGCTGGCGCTGGCGCAAGCCGGTGGCGCGTTGGCCGCCGCCTGGCTTGATTTATCCGCCGGCCGGCCGCAGACGCAAATAATCTCTGCCGCCGCTTTATCAGCCGTGCTGGAACGGGTGCAGCCCAGTGAAATCGTGCTGCCGGAGGCGCTGGTGCAATCGCCGACACTCGCCGCTGCCCTGCAGCCCTGGCGCCATACTTTGACGCCCCTGCCCGCCAGCCGGTTTGACGGCGCGAACGCGGAGCGGCAGGTGCTGCAACTTTTTGGCGTCAGCACACTGGCCGGCTTCGGCGATTTCAGCCGTGCTGAGATGACGGCGCTGGGCGCGCTGCTTGATTATGCGGCGCTGACGCAGCGCCATGCGCTGCAGCATCTGGCGCCGCCGGCAGCGGTCAACGCTGCGCAAGTGATGCAGATTGACGCCGCGACGGCGCGCAATCTGGAACTCACGCGCACCTTGCTAGGGGAACGCCAGGGTTCGCTGCTGGCGGCGATTGACGAGACCGTGACCGGCGCTGGCGCCAGGCTGTTGGCGTCGTGGCTGGCAGCGCCGCTGTGCGACCGCGATGCCATCACAGTGCGGCAGGATGGCATAGGTTTCGCGCGACAGCAAAAACAACTGCGTGAAGGCTTGCGGCAAACGCTGCGCGCCAGCCCTGATCTGGAACGCGCGCTGGCGCGTCTGGCGCTGGGGCGCGGCGGCCCGCGCGATCTGGCGGCGCTGCGCGCCGGACTGGAAGCGGCGGACACTATCCGCAGCCGGCTGCAGGCGGTGCCGACCGATGAATTACCACATTTGTGGCAAGTTTTGCGACAGGAACTAGGCGACCATAGTGCTTTGACTGACAAGCTGCAGCGCGCATTGAAAGCGGAGCTGCCGCATCTGGCGCGCGACGGCGGCTTCATCGCCCGTCATTATGCACCAGCGCTGGATGAATTGCTGGCCTTGCGCGACGACAGCCAGCGGTTGATCATCGGTCTGCAGCAGAAATACAGTCACGCCGCGCAGGTGCCGACGCTGAAAATCAAGCACAACAATGTCATCGGTTATCATATCGAGGTCACGCCACAGCAGGCGGACAAGCTGGCGGCGCAGGCGGATGTGTTCATCCATCGGCAATCGCTGGCCAATGCCTGTCGCTTCACCACCGTGGAGTTGGGCGCGCTGGCGCGCAAAATCAGCGACGCAGCGGCGCAGGCGCTGACGCTGGAATTACAATTGTTCGCGGAGCTGGTGGCAGCGGTGCTGGAACGCTTGCAACCCATCCGGCAGACCGCGCAGGCGCTAGCGTTGCTGGACGTGCTGACCGGTCTGGCGGAAACAGCGGAACAGCAAGGCTTCTGCCGCCCGGTGCTGACGGATGGACTAGATTTCGCTGTGGAGGGCGGCTGGCATCCGGTGGTGGCGCAGGCATTGCGGCGCGCCGGTGGGCCGGATTTCATCGCCAATGACTGCGATTTGCAACCAGCG
>CAZBSB010000093.1:2555-2778 GCA_964494535.1 uncultured Rhodospirillales bacterium | reverse complement strand
TCCACCTTCCTGCGGCAGAACGCGCTGATCGCGGTGCTGGCGCAAATGGGCAGTTGCGTGCCGGCGCGCGCCGGCACCATCGGCGTGGCTGACCGGCTGTTCAGCCGCGTCGGCGCGGCGGATGATCTGGCGCGCGGCCAATCCACTTTCATGGTGGAGATGGTGGAAACCGCTGCCATCCTCAATCACGCCACCGCGCGCAGTTTCGTTATTTTGGACGAAA
>CAZBSB010000093.1:0-2545 GCA_964494535.1 uncultured Rhodospirillales bacterium | reverse complement strand
CCTATGACGGCATGGCGCTGGCCAGCGCCGTCATCGAACATCTGCATAATGTCAACCAACCACGCGCTTTGTTCGCCACGCATTATCACGAGCTGACGGCGCTGCGCGACAACCTGCCGGCACTCTATTGCGCGACAATGAAAATCCGCGAATGGCAGGGTGACATCATCTTCATGCACGCCGTCATTCCCGGCGTGGCCGACCGATCTTATGGCATTCATGTCGCCAAGCTGGCGGGGCTGCCGGCGCCGGTCATCGCGCGGGCGGAAACTTTGCTGCAGGCATTGGAACAGCAGCACACGCCGCCGGCTTTCGCTGACGCCATGGCAACGCCAGTGGTTCTGGCAGCATCTCCCCCTTCGCCCACGTTGGGAAAATTGTCCCAAATCAACCCAGACGAATTGTCGCCAAAGCAGGCGCTGGAAGCACTTTTCGCGCTCAAAGCCCTGCTGGAATCAGACGGTTGAAGATGGCGCGCCAGCAAACCCCGCCGCGCTTGCATGTGATCTTCGCGCGCGAAGCTCATGAAGCCGTCATTTTCCGGCGTGGTCCGGCTGCATGGTATCATGTCATTCGCTGGGATACGCGGCATGATAAATTTTATCCCGGCGCCTGGATCAGGGGACGGATTTATCCGGAACGCTGCGATTTGTCGCCGGACGGCACTTTGCTACTCACCTTCATCCATCAAGGCAACAAAGTGGGGACAACTTATACGCACGCCTGGAACGCCGTGAGCCGCAGCCCTTGGCTGGAAGCTCTAGGACTTTGGCCGCAAGGAAGCACCTGGGGTGGTGGCGGCCGCTTCACGGATAATCAGAGCATCACCCTGCGTTGCTGCCCGACCGAGGCACATGCGGAACATCCCGGCAAAGGGTTGAAAGTTTCCTTCAGCGGCCTGGCTGTCACTCGCGCCGATTTGCATGGCTCAAACGGCGAAGTAGCGGGCGTGCCATGGTCGGGACGCGACCAAAACGGCCGGCTCATCTATGCCCAGGAAGGCAAACTGATGCTCAAACGCAGCGCCGCAGAGGGCGATTTGTGCCTGGCAGACTTCAACGGCACCAAACCCGACCCGCAACCAGCCCCGGAATGGGCTGGTCGGCCATTGACACAAACCAAGACTCCCGCAGCACGGAAGAAAAAATGATCATCGCGATTGACGGCCTAGCCGCCTCCGGCAAGGGCACTTTGGCCAAATTGCTGGCACGGCATTTTGACTATGCGCATCTGGATACCGGCCTGCTCTATCGCGCCGTCGGCATGGGCGTGTTGCGCGCCGGCGGCGACCCCGCCGACCCGCAAGCGGCAGCGCTGGCGGCACAGAATTTCAACCCGCAACAGGCACTGGGGCTGGCGGAAGACCCAGCGCTGCGCAGCCATGCGGCGGGGGATGCCGCTTCCAAGGTCGCGGCCATTCCGGCCGTGCGGGCGGCGTTGCTTGATTTTCAACGGCAATTTGCCCATCACCCCCCCTTCGGCAAGGCTGGCGCGGTGCTGGATGGGCGCGATGTGGGCACCGTCATCGCGCCGGACGCGAAGGTTAAGATTTTCGTCACCGCCGACCTGGCGGTGCGAGCGGCGCGGCGCGGGAAAGAGTTGCGTGGGCGGGGCGAAAATGTTATGGATGCCGCCGTTCTGGCAGACATGCAGGCACGCGACGCCCGCGACCAAAATCGCGGTGTCGCCCCTGCCCAGCCGGCGGCGGATGCCGTGGTGCTGGATACCAGCCAACTTTCGGTCGAAGAGGTCTTTGCCGCGGCATTGGCCATCGTCCAAAAGCCGACTGGTAAATCCGCCTGAAATATCCGGCATGGTGCCGGATGGCAGCAGAGAAATCGCAGGCCGCGGCGTCTGGTTACGCTTTCCGCCCGTCCTGTCTTCCTTGTTGTAGCTAAACAACCTCTAGCGAAAGCGGCGCATCCGGTTTCGCACTTTGAAGACAGCGTAACTGGAGCAACACCTCATGGCGCGTTCTGCCACCAAGCGGGTCACCCGCGATCTCGACCTCAATCTTCAAGCCAACCAAGGCGGCGAAAGTTTCGCGGCACTGCTCGACGCCAGCTTCGGCAGCGGCGGCGGCCTGGAAGGCAGCGTGCTGAAAGGCCGCGTGCTGCACCTCACCAACGACGCTGTTGTCGTTGATGTTGGCCTGAAATCGGAAGGCCGCATTCCGCTGCGCGAATTCGCCATCAATGGCCAGGTGCCGGAAATCAAGGTTGGCGACTTGGTGGACGTTTATCTGGAGCGCATGGAAGACCGCAACGGCGAAGCCATGCTAAGCCGCGAAAAGGCCAAGCGCGAAGAAAGCTGGCTGCAGCTGGACAAGGCGTTTGCCGGCCAGCAGCGCGTCACCGGCATCATTTTCGGCCGCGTCAAGGGCGGCTTCACGGTTGACCTCAACGGCGCCATCGCCTTCCTGCCCGGCAGCCAGGTGGATATCCGCCCAGTGCGCGACATCACGCCGCTGATGGGCACGCCGCAGCCGTTCCAAATCCTCAAGATGGATCGCGCGCGCGGCAATATCGTGGTCTCGCGCCGCGCC
>CAZBSB010000092.1:0-9113 GCA_964494535.1 uncultured Rhodospirillales bacterium | reverse complement strand
CAATATTCTGGTCGCTGTTGTTGGACAGCATCCCGGCAATAGCGAAGCTCTGACCGCTGGCCAACTCCACCGTCGTCTCGGCGCGCCGCACCTTCAGGGCGGGCACGTTGAAATTGTTGAGCGTCACCGCGCCGTCGCTGCTCAGTTCGCTGACTTCCGGCCGCACTTTGATATTGATGCGGCTGCTATTCACCAAAGTGGGCGTGAAGGAGAGTTTGACGCCGAAATTTTTGTATTCGATCGTCACCTGGCCGTTGCTCTGCGGCACGAGGATGGGATATTCGCCGCCAGCCAGGAACAAGGCCGTTTCGCCGGACATCGCCGTCAAATTCGGTTCCGCCAGCACCGAGATCAAACCGTCGGACGCCAGCGCGTCAATGAAGCCGTTCACGTCATAGCCGCGCCCTTCCGTGCCGAAATTGATGGTGTTGGCCGGCGTGGGCGTGCCCGGGCGGTTGGTGTTGAGGCCGAAGACGCCCGTGCTGCTGAGCGCGGCGCCGCTGGCGAGGCCGAAGGCGAAGCCGCTGAGCTTGAAGGCGTTGTTCCAGTTGATGCCGAAATAGCGGTTGACCGAGCGCGACACTTCCGCCACCCGCACCCGCAGATTGATTTGGTTGGAGGCCTGCACCTCAAGCCGGTTGATGACCTCCCCCGTCTCGCGTGGCACGAAGCGGGCGGCCAGGCGCCGCGCATCTTCTGCCGCCGCGGGGTCGCGCACCTTGCCGGTCAATAAAATACCGTCCGGCACGCCGCTGACGGCGATGGCCTCGTTGGGCAGCAACTCCTTGATGGCTTTTTGCACCATTTCGATGTTTTGATGCACCTGCACGGCGCGGTTGGCCAGCTCGCGATTATCCTCGCCCACCGCGATCAGCGTGGTCTGCCCCATCTTTTTGCCGAACACCATGACGGTGGTGGGCGATAGCACCTGAATATCCGCGATGTCCGGATTGGCGATGAAGACCGAGCGTGCCGGCGCCGGTAGCTCGATGGTTTCGGCGCGGTCAACGTCAATCGCGAATGGCCGCTCGGCCTGCACCGCGCCGCAGAGCAGCAGCAGCAACGCCAGAACACGCAAAAATGGGTTGTGCATCGCTATCCTCATTGCTGGAAGCTGACCTCGGCGCTGTCCTTGCCACGAATGACCAGAACGCGACGGGAAACATTGGTGGCGGAATCCGGGCGCGGCAGCACTTTGCTGACATCACTGTCCCAGGTATAGGTATGCCCTTTGACCGTCTCCGGCGCCGTGGCTTGCGTTTTGTCCATCGCGATGCCGGCCGCCGTGAGATCCGGCATAACGACCACCGGCGCAGGTGTTGGCGCCACGCTGGCGCCGCTGTCAGACAAACTGCGCAGCACCAGAGAGATGGTGCTGCTCCAATCCGCGATAAGCGCGATTTTCTCGGCATCCTTGGGCGTCACTTCGATGGTCGCGACATCGGCAATCTTCGGCTCGGAGACTTTTTCGTCCGTCTTTTGATCCAGCCCCAGCACGCGGGCATTGCTCACCACGGTTTCGCTCACCCGCCGGTCGCGCTGCTGGCCATCCGGCCCCGGCACCGGCACATTGTGCGCGACGATGACATCCACATGGTCACCCGGAAAAACCAAACCGGCCAAGCCGCTGACCGGCGTGATCTTAATGGAGATGGCGCGCATCCCCGGGCTGAGCGCGGCGGAGAGGAAGCCTTGTTCGCTGGTCTTGAAAATCCGGTTATCATAGAGCGGCTCGCCCATTTTCACGGCGTGGCGCAGCAGGGAGCCATTGAGATCATCCTTGTTGCCGCCCTGATCTTTGCGGATCATATTCTCCCGCGGCTCTTCGCTCCAAGCCTGCCACTTCATATCCGTTTCCTTGAGCAGCGTGCCGGGGTTCAGGTCACGCGCGGCCACCAGCACCTGCGGCCCCTTGACCTCTTCCACCACCTGGCCGTTTTCATCCACATTCGGCTTCAACGCCTGGCGCGCCAGCACGATGGCGCCGACCGCGATGGCCAATGCCAAAATCAACATCAAGAGTTTGCGCGACGACATGGCTTTATTCCTTCTGTGGCCTCACAAGGCACTTCTCATCCACTGACAGATCAAACATTTCCTGAATTGCTATCGTTACCCTTTCACACCCAGGCTTAACTACAGACCTTGCTATCAATATCGAAACAGCTATGACCGCTAAGGCTACGAAGAGTTCAACAAGCTTCCTTACTTTACGACGCTCATTTTCCATTCGACTAGATCCGGATGCCAAAACAGCCTCACGGCTTTCTCTGCCGTAAGACTGTGTAGATAACGCCACTTTGCAAACTTTCCGGTGAAGCCGGAAAGACGAGAAACCAACCTTCAGAACAACGCCGCTGCCGACAGGCCGAGGCTGACCAAGCCGCCGCACGCGATGGCCACGCCATAAGGGATTGGCGTTTTGGTCAAGACATCCAAAGCGCCTTCCGCCGTCGCCACCTGCGGCTGCAGCCGCAGCTTCAGCCAGGCATTGACCGAGAAACCCACCGCCAGCAAACCGCCACTGAGCGCCGTGACCACCAGCAGCGCGCCGATATATTGCGGTCCCGCCCACAGGGCGATGGCGGCCAGCAATTTCACATCACCAGCACCGGCAAAATTGCCCGCGAACAACACAAAACCTATGGCCAGCACGACGCCGAACACGCCCAGATGCTGCGTCCATTCCACTTCATCCGGCGATGACAACACATGCAGCGGAAACAGGCCAAGCAGCGCCGCCCACACCCAATTGGGAATGCGGAAGCTCCGCGCATCAAAAAATGCCGCGGTGACGAGCAGCAACGCCGCCATCACCATGAAGGTAAAATGAAAGGAATGAAGCCCCGCCATGTTCTGCCCTGTGCCCAATCCACCGGCGGATTAACCCTGCTTTTGCTAGGTCTTTCCGCATAGAAGCAGCATGGCAGCAAATTGCTTAACACTGCCTTAAGCACATGGGCGCCGGCGCGTATTTTCCGGTCTTTTTTCGTGGCTATTCACGAATTTTTCATCATTATCTGCCGTGACTGCGAAACGCGGCCGCAGCAGCGCCGGCGACATTCAACCCGCGCGCGGCACGGCTGCGGCAAATTGTCCTGCCGGAGCAAGGCTTTAATCCGCGCCGTGATTTTCCTTCGCTTTACTGCAACTGCGCTTTAGAACATCAGCAATCATGCTGCGCCTGTATCGCTTTCTCGGCCGCCCTGTCCTGTTTTTTTACGCCTTGCCCTGGCTGATGCTGCTGCTGGTCGCCGGCACCGTGGCGCAGCGCGATGCTGGCCTCTATGTGGCGGAGCGCACCTATTTTTCCAGCTTCGTGCTGTGGCTGGGCTTCGTACCGTTGCCCGGCGGGCTGACGATACTCTGCCTCATCACGCTCAATCTGCTGGCGCGCTTGCTGCAGCAAAAAAGCTGGGGCGGACGCAAGCTGGGCAGCACCATTACACATGTGAGCGCCCTGATTCTACTCCTTGGCGGCGGCCTCAGCCTGCTGCAACGGGAAGAAGGTTTTCTGGAACTGGCGCCTGCCGCCAGCCACGATTTGGTAACCGATTATCACCAGCGCGAATTTGTAGTTACAAAAAATGACGCGATCACGGTGCAATTGGACTTTGATGGCCTGCAAGCAAGTCAGGCCATCGCCGGCTTGCCCTTTCGTCTGCAGCTAGACGAACTTTGCCGCCACTGCGCAGCGGAGCCACTGACCCAGCCAACGCCGGAGCGCCGCGACGCCGCGCGTATGATGCGGTTGCAATCCGCTCCGTTGCTGCCGCAGGATGAAGATAATCTAGCCGGCGTCACGCTGACCGTCAGCGGCCTGGACGCCGCGCAGGACGGCGTCTATCTGGCCTATGCCGGCCTGCGCGACGCCGCGACCTTGACCGTAGGCGCTGATCGCTATCAACTCATTCTGCGCCGCGCCCTGCGCCGCCTGCCCTTCACGGTGCGGCTGGATAAATTCCACAAAATTGACCATCCCGGCACCCGTATCGCCAAAGCCTACCGCTCCGACGTCACGGTGACCGACGGCGGCGCCAGCTGGACAACGACCATCGCCATGAACGAGCCGCTGCGCTATCGCGGCTATACGCTCTATCAATCCTCCTTCATCGAAACGCCGGAAGCGACGCACTCCGTGCTGGCGGTGGTGCAGGACAAAGGCCAAGTCTTTCCCTATCTCGCCATCACCGCTTTGTGCCTGGGGATGCTGCTGCATCTGGCAACGCTGGGGCGGCGCGGCACAGGTGCGGCGGCATGAGACGCTGGCTCCCGCTTTGCTGGCTGCTGATGGCGCTGCTGGTTGGAACTAGCGCGGCACATGCTGACTTGCCGCCCGCGCAGCTGGCCGCGTTTGGGCGGCTGCCCATTTTGCAAGACGGTCGCCTCAAGCCGCTGGATAGTTTCGCGCGGTTGCATTTCCGCGCCGTGACCGGTAAGGCCGCACCCCGCGACAATACGGCGCTCCATTGGCTGGCCGAAGCGCTGTTCAACCCGGCGCGCGCGGTGCTGGAGCCGCGCTTCGCCGTGCCGGACGCGGATGCGCGGCACCGGCTGGGGTTGGCGGCGCGCGACGCCGACCTTTATCCGTTCCAGGACATCGCCGCGGCGATGATGCGGCAAAAGGAATTACTGGAAAAACTGGAGACCAGCGACGGCAAGAACCAGACCCGCGACGAGCACGCCTTGCGCGCGCTATTCCGCAGCGCCAATGATTTTCGCCAGACCATCGGCGCCTTTTCGCTGCTGCTGCCCATCACGCTGCCGCTTGACCCTTGGGTGCGCGAGCAACTGCAGCTTACGCCAGACGCCCCGGTGACATTGCTGCAACTGCTGAAGCTGAAGCCTGTGATCATGGAGCAGCTGCAGGCCACCGTAGCGGCGAAAAAGGCCGACGTCGCCAGCTATAATGCCGAGGAGCAACGGCAGGCGCTCCTCGCCTATCAAATCAATCTGCTGGAGTCTGTGGGCGACCAAAATACGTTGCTCAGGCTGCTGCCGCCGCAATGGGGTGGTGATGACACCTGGCGCGCGCCGTGGGATATCACGCGTCAGAGCCTGGGCGGCGCGGCGACCGTGCCGTTTTTCGCCGCGTGGCAAAAACTGGCCACGGCCTGGCAGCAAGGTGACACCACCAGCTGGGACGCGGCGCTGCGCGAGATTGAGCGTTTGAATAACACGGCGCAACCCGATTTGCGGCACGCTGCGCTGAGCTGGGAAATTTGGCTCAACCGCTGGCAGCCCTTTAAGGCCGGCTTGTGGCTGGCGCTGGCTGGCCTGGCGCTGCTCGGCTGCAGCCAGTTGCTGATGACGCGCGGCAGCGTACGGTTGGGCGCGTTCAGCCTGATACTGACGCAAGGCGTGATGGCAATGGCGCTGCTGGCACAAGGTGCTGGGCTGGCCTTGCGGATGGCGATTCTGCAGCGCCCGCCGGTGACCAATTTATATGAATCCACTTTGTTCGTCAGCTGCATAGCGCTGGCCTGTGGACTGCTGCTCAGCTGGCGGCGGCACACCCCGGACGGGTTGGCGATCGGCGGCGGCATCGCGGCGTTGCTGTTGCTGGCCAGTCTGGTGTTCGGCGCCGAAGGCGACACGCTGCAGGTGCTGGTGGCCGTGCTGGACACCAATTTCTGGCTGGCCACGCATGTGGTGTGCATCACCACCGGCTATGCCGCCGCGCTGGTGGCGGGCATGATGGCGCATCTGTATTTGCTGCGCCGCGTGTGGCGGCCGCAGGAAGAATTGCGCGCGCAACAGGCGCGGATGCACAAGACGGCCATCTTCGCGCTGCTGTTCACCGCCGTGGGCACCATGCTGGGCGGCGTGTGGGCGGATCAATCCTGGGGGCGCTTCTGGGGCTGGGACCCCAAGGAGAATGGCGCGCTATGGATTGTGTTGTGGCTCATCTGGCTGCTGCATGGCCGGCTGGCCGGCCAACTGGCGCCGCTGGGTTTCGCCGCCGGTTTAGCGCTGGTGAATATCGTCGTCGCGCTGGCCTGGTTCGGCGTCAATCTGCTCAGTGTGGGCTTGCACAGCTACGGCTTCACCGATACGGCAGCTTACGGCCTGCTGATCTTCTGTATCGCTGAATTGCTGATCATCGCCGCTTTGTGCACAGCCTATTTCGTCCGCCGGAGCCGCACCCATGCCGCGTAACGTGCTCATTCTCGCCGGCTTGTTGGCCATCGCCGGCAGCGCGCTGCTGTGGCTGGGGCAGCCGCCGGCAACCGCGCCGACGGCGGCGGAGCGGCCGGGCTTTGTCGTGCCCGATTTCACCTGGCAGGATTTCAGCGGTCAGGAACGCAAACTGTCCCACTTCGCCGACAAAGTCATGGTGCTGCACTTCTGGGCATCCTGGTGCGCGCCGTGCCGCACCGAATTTCCGTTGCTGCTGCAGGCCGCGCGCGATTTGCCGGACGTGACGTTCCTGGCCATTTCCTCGGACAGTGACCGTGCTAAAGCGGAAAAAATGCTGGCCGATGTAGGCGCCACGCAGCCACCCACCAATCTGCTGCTCGCCTGGGATCCGCAGAAAACCGTGACCTATGATGTTTTTCTCACGGCGGCTTTTCCGGAAACCATCATCCTGGATACGCAGCACCGGCAGCGGCGCAAAATCGCCAATGTCGTCGCGTGGGACGACCCGGCCATCCGCAACTATCTGCGCACGTTGACCAAGGATTAATGCGGCAAAATATGCACCTTCGTCCAGCGCGCCAGGCGCCCCAGCGCATTGCCGGGATTGGTTTTGATGGCCTCATCCTCGCGCTTGTGCAGCGGGTCGTGCGGGTCTTCCCCACGATGCAGTTCGCCCAGCGCATGGCTGAAGGTTTTGCCGCCATAGGTCTTCGCCGCCGCCGCCATGCCTGTTGTGGCCGCGGCGTCAGCCAGGGGATCGGGCTGCCGTGCTGCGGCGATACCATAGGCCAGCACGGACTGCAACTCGCGCACGCTCAGCCGCTTGACCTGCGCTTCGTTGATGGTCACGCCGCTTTTGTCAACGCCTGACAGGCTGGCGTTCTCGCCGCGGGCAAATTCCACTTTCACCGCCGGCGCCGCCGGCAAGGCGGCGCCGCGAGTTTGCCTGTCTTGCTGCACGCGCTGGCCAAGATTCTGCAGCCAGGCCACGCGCGGCGCTTAGGTCATGCCGGTCATGGCCTGTTCAACCGTTTGACGGCTTTCGGGCTTGCCTTTGTCGGACTGCGGAAAGGCCAGTCGCAACCGCGCAGCCTCGTGGTAGTTTGCCATCTCGCCGGCCGCCGCTGGATCGTTGGCCGCGATATTGGCATGCACCTTCCGCAAGGCGGCTGCGTAGGTCCTGCCGCCATAGGTGCGCGCCGCGGCATGGTCGGCAGTGCGCTCGTTCGCCGCCTTGATGTCAAAAGTCGTATAGGGTTCGATTTGGGTATGCATCGCTTCATGCGCCAGCACTGACTTGAACTCTTTGACCGTCAAGCCTTTCACATCCTCTATGCAAACCGTCACGCCGTTTTCATCACCCGGCGGCAAACGCATACCCAGAGCCGGATTACTGCGAATGACGCCGGTCAGGCCGGGCGCGTCATCATTGAAAAACACGCGGCCAATCGGCGTTTTGTCAGTGCGGATACCCTTGGCGGCCATGTCCTTGCGCACTTCTGCGAATGTAGCAGTCAGCCACTGGTCTTTCTGTACATCCGTCATCTTGGCCGTGACCGCATCCACGGTCTGTTCATCCGCGGCCTGCTTGGCGTGACGCTGCGCTTTCCACTCCCGCATCTGCCGCAAGCCAAGACCACGCGCAGACTTGGCTTGCCTGGCGCCAGTCGCGCCACCATGACCGACAAAAAGCGTTGTAGGATTGCCGACATCAGGCGTGGCCACGGGTTGCGACGCGGCTGCCGCCCCCTGCCCGCGCACCAGCAGCGCTCCGGCCAGCAACGCTTCCCGCATGATTTTTCCCGGCACTGCCATGGCACACTCCGCAATCAAGTTGCCGCCGATTGTAGCCGAAACACGCATTCGGCAAAAAAGTTTCATGTTGGGAATGGGCGGCAGAAGGTTAACGCGAAGCGCCTAAAGCAGCTCGCGTTGCTTCAGCGCCTGCCGCAAGGCCGCTGCGTCGGTAAAAGTCACGGTCTGGAAGCCCAGGGCATCCGCTGTAGCCGTGTTATAGGGCATATCGTCAATAAACAGGCAATCCTGCGCTTGTAGGCCAAACTTTTCCAGCAAATGCCGAAAAATCTCCGGCTCTGGCTTGATCATTTTTACTTCACCGGACACCACCACGCCGATAAACCGATCCAACGGCACGATATGCCGCGCTTCCTGAAACGTGTCCGCCGCCCAGTTGGTGAGCGCATAGAGCGGCACACCGCGTGCTTTCAGCTCATCCAACACCGCGACGGTGGCCTCGATGCGGCCGCCGATCGTCTCGATCCAACGGTCACGATAGGCGCGGATGAGCGCCGCGTGCTGCGGAAACTGCGCCGTTTTTTCGGCAATCGCCGCTTCCCAATCACGGCCGCGATCCTGCTGTGCGTTCCAGGCGCCGTTGCACACTTCGGTGAGGAACCAGTGGCGTGCCGCCGTGTCAGGAATGAGTTTGCGATACAAATAGTCCGGGTTCCAATCCACCAGCACGCCGCCGAGATCGAAGATGACGGTGCTAACCGGCATTGTCCGCCCGCGCCTTCGCCGGGTTGCCCAGCGCCGTGACGCCGGCCGGAATATCCTGAAACACCACGGCGCCGGCCGAGATTTTGCTACCCGCGCCCACGCGCTTGCCGTTGGTGATGGTGGCGCCGGAACCTACAAAAACATTCGCGTCCAGCACCGCCGCGCCATGCACATCGGCATGCGGCGCCAGCACACCGCAGTCGCCCACCTGCGCCTCATGCCCCACCACGGCGCCGACATTCACCACCACCTGCGCGCCCAGCACCGCCTGCGGCCCCACAAACGCAAAGGGCGCGATGATGCTGCCGACGCCGATGGTCGCGGTGCTGGCGATATAGGCCGCAGGATGCATGAAAGTGGCGAATTTCGCGCCGCGCTCTTTCAACTTCTCCGTCAGCGCGCGCCGGTGCGCCGGCCAGCCCAGCGCGATGACATAGAGCGCCTGCGGGTCA
>CAZBSB010000091.1:0-9169 GCA_964494535.1 uncultured Rhodospirillales bacterium | reverse complement strand
CGGGGATGAGCAAGGCCACCGCGATAAAACTGGCGGTATCGGAATAACCCAGCCAACCGGACACAATTTGCACGATGGCCATGTTGGCCAGATAATTCAACACCATCAGCACGAAGAAACGCCGGCCATAATGCCCATATTGGCCGGTGCGCTGGAAAGTCAGCCGGTGATGCCCCAGGAATGACCAGACCGTGGCCACGCTGTGGCCGATGACAGAACTGGGCAGTGCCGTCAGCTGCAGCCCGCGGGCGCAGAGCAGGCTGACCGCCAGATAAATGAGCGTACTGATAACACCGACGATGCCAAACACCAGCGGCTCGCGCAATTGGCGCAACAGATCGCGCCTACCGGTCGGCGTCTGCGCGGCGGCGCGCAGTGCTTGCAGATCAAGCCGCATCCGGCGCCCGCGCCGGCTGCGGCGGGAAGTGCCTGGCCTCCGCCACTTCCGCTGGATCGAAATTGATCAGGTCAAGCGGAATCATCGGCGGACCGCGCCTGATCTGATCGTGAATGGCAGACACATATTCGCCCAGGATGCCGAAAAAGAACAGCATGAGGCCGTTGAAGAAAAATTGCGTCACGATGATGGTCGGCACGCCCATGGGCGCATGGGGCATGATCATATTCCAGATCAATTGCACGAGCGCATAAGCAAAGCTGAAAAACGCGACCAAGACCCCGAAGAAAGTGCAAATCCTGATCGGTGTTTTGGATGTCGAAATTATCCCGTTCAGCGCCTGGTCAATCAGCCGCAGCAGATTGTTTTTGGAAACGCCGCTGTGCCGCAGGCGCCATACATATGGCACGCCGACGGAACGCATCCCGGTCTGCGCGATCAGGCCACGAATATAGGGGTAATAGTCATCCACCTGACGCAGCGATTGCAGCACCACGCGATCCACCAGCTGAAATTCGCCGGCATCGAGCGGAATATGGATGCCGGACATGCGATCCACCAGCCGGTAATAGATGCGGCGGCAAGTCTTCAGCCAGAACGGCTCCGTGCGCTGTTGGCGTACGCCATAGACGATGGCGTTGCCGGCTTCCCACAAACGCACGAATTCCGGAATCAGTTCCGGGGGGTCTTGTAGATCAGCGGCCAACAACACCACTACGGCATCGCCGCGCGCGTATTTCAGGGCGTGGAAAGTGTTACGGAACGGCCCGACATTGCGCGAGTTGCGGATAACCTTCACCCGCGGATCACGCTGCGCCAGACCGCACAAGACGGCAAAAGTATTGTCGCCTGAGGCATTATCAGCGAAAATATGCTCGTAATCATAGGCGGGCAGCTGCGCTTCCATCACCGCCCGCGTCGCCTGGTAACAAGCCTCGACGTTGTCGTCTTCATTGTAGCACGGCGTGATGATGCTGATGCGGCGCTTGCTCATGCGGCACCTTGCGCGGCGGGCGCCAATCGTGTCGCTATGGCCTCAGCAATGCTCGGCGCGTCAAGCCGGATACGCTTAAGTAATTCACTTTGCGAGCCGCTGATGCCTTTAAGAGCCAATTCCGGCACGAAAAAAGGCAAGAGCCGCGCCGTTGGCACGGGCAATGTGGCCAGCAGCGCCCCTACCGCCTCACCAAAGCCGCCGGGTCGGGTATGTTCTTCAATGGTTGCAAACCACGGATAACCCGCGGCTTGCACCGTGAGATAGTCGTGATCGAGCGGCTTAACGAAAGGACAACTGGCGACGCCCGCCATGATACCGCGAGTCTGCAACTGGTCAGCCACCTGAAGCGTTGTCTGCAGCATCCCACCGGTGCTGAGCAGCAGCACATCCCGCCCGCCACGCAGTTCGATAATTTTTCCGGCGGTAAACTCCGTTGCGGTATGGAGCCGCGGTTCACCGGCCTTGCCTAGTCGCAGATAGCACGGCCCGTCATGCCGCAGCATCCAGCGCGTGAGAAACTCGACTTCCGTCGGGTCGCCGGGCGCCAGCACCGTCATATTGGGCAAAGCGCGCATCGCCGCCAAATCCTCTACTGCGTGATGGGTATAACCCTGCGCCCCATAAGCTAAACCGCCGCCGACTGAGACCACTTTAACGTCCGCGTTGTGATAGCAGACATCATTACGAATCTGCTCATACGGCCGCAAGGTCGTGAAATTGCCGATGGAATAGCACAACACCTTGCGGCCGGTCAGCGCCAACCCACCGGCCATGCCGATCATATTCTGCTCGGCCACCCCGACATTGATGAAGCGTTGCGGAAATTGCTGGATGAACGGCTCCAGCACCGAATAGCCGAGATCGCCGCACAACAGCCAAACCCGCTCATCGGCTGCCGCGCATTGCACCAAGGTTTTCAGAAAAGTGGTACGCATAGCCGCCTCAATCCGCCAATTCCGCCAGCGCCGCCGCCAGTTGCGGCGCGTCCGGCGACCGATAATGCCAGGCCAGGTCGTTTTCCATAAAGCTAATGCCCTTGCCCTTTATCGTATGCGCCAACACCAGCGTTGGCTTGGCGGGTTGCATGACGGACAAAGCGGCGCGCAAGGCGGCATGGTCATGCCCATCAAGCTCAACGACGTGCCAACCGAAGGCGCGCCATTTGTCCGCGAAAGGCTCTAAATCCAGCACATCTTTGACGGTGCCGAAGCTCTGAATCTTGTTGTAATCCACCACTACGGTGAGGTTGGCGAGCTTATGGAATGGCGCGAACAGCGCCCCTTCCCAGATGGAACCTTCATCGCATTCGCCATCACTGAGCATGACGAACACCCGCGCCCCCTGCCCGTCCGCCCGCAGGCCAAGAGCCAGACCGCACCCCATGCCCAGACCATGCCCCAACGAACCGGTGGACACTTCCACGCCCGGCACGCCGGCATGGTTGATATGGCCAGTCAAGGCCGAACCGTCGCGGCAATAATCGCGCAGCCAAGCGGTGGGGAAATAGCCGCGCTCCGCCAGCGCGGCGTAAATGATGGCGGCGCCATGGCCTTTGCTCAAAATAAAACGATCGCGCCCAGGCATTTGCGGCTGCGCGGGGTCAAGCCGCATGACATCATGATACAAGACGGCCAGAATATCCGCCGCCGACAGACAGGTGCCGATATGCGAGGCTTTGGCGTCATGCACCATCTGCAAGGCCTGACGCCGCATCCGCCGCGCCAGCTGCTCGCTGCTGGTCAATGCATAGGCGGGCAGGTCAGATTTTTGTGCGCTGCTGTGCATACCATGCCACCGTTTCCTGCAACCCTTCCGCCAGGCCGATTTTCGGCATCCAGCCCGTCGCCATCTTAAGCCGCGCAATGTCCGCTTGCAAATGCATCACTTGATCGTGGCGGTAAGGAATTTTGCCGAACCCAAGCGCTAAGCGTGGGTCTATGCTGTCGCGGATATGCGTTATTGTCTCCGCCAATGGCGGCGCTTCGCCACTGCCGAGATTGAAAACACCTGTTGCCTTATCGTGCCGCAGCACGGCCACAAAAGCCGCCGCCGCGTCACGGGCATGGAGAAAATCCCACAACTGCTCGCCCTTGGTCAGTTCCGGACACGCGCCAGCCAACAACGCATTAATGAGGGATGGAATCATCCAACCGGGGTGATCTTCCGGCCCATAGGTAGAAAATATGCGCAGCCAGGCAAAGCGCATGTCCTGCTGCGCACAATAGGCCTGCGTCATGGCACTGGCCGCCAGCTTAGCGTGGCCATAAAGCGTCGTCGGCCGTGCTGGATCGTCCTCGCGGCACAGTTTGTTGATGGGGCCGTATTCGGCCTGCGAACCCGCGCCGATGAAATGCTTCGCCCCCCAGCTTTGCGCTAAAGCGGCCAGGCGCAGGGTCGCTGGCACATTGTCGGCCTGGGTAATATCGTTGCGCGCCGTATTGGCCACGCCCAGCCAGGCCATATGGATGACCGCCTCAGGCGCGAATGCCTTCGCCTGCTCAGCCCAGCCCGCGACCTGCTGCAAATCTCCTTGAATGATGGTGAGCTTTTCGGCAACAGGCTGCAGCCGTTCCGGCAGCGCACCACGCAGCAAGACGGATGTGGGGAAACCTTGCGCCACCAGTTCCCGCGCTACATAAGCGCCCAGGAAGCCGCTGGCACCAGTGAGCAAAACGCGCCTGATCATGCCGCCCCCAGCCAAGAGTTGGCTTTATCGTTTTGCGCCGTTTGCACCAAAGTCAGCGCCTGTGCTACGCGCTGCCGCAATGTTGGTCGCCCGGGCTGGTCAGCATAACCAAAGCGGCGCCGGTGTAGAACCTTGGCCAAGGTGATACGCATGAAATAAAAGGCGAAACGCCGGCCGCTGCTCTCGCCGGCCTGCGGCACTATGCCATACCCTTGCCAGAACCCGACCCAACGGCGCTGCGGATGAAAGGTTGCCCAAAAGGCCGTGTCGTATAGCGGATCACCCAACAGCGCATCTTCCCAATCCAGCATGGCGCTTATCTTACCGTCATGGAAATAGAAGTTACTGTTGCCTGGGTCGCCATGCAGCAGGCAGGGCGGAGCGGTTTGCAGATCACGCCGGACTTGATCGGCATATTCCTGCAGCGTCAAGGCTTCCGCCTCCGTCAACAGCTCTGCCTGGATTGATAGCTCCAGATGTTCAGGCCAACGACACAGCGCGTGATCAGACCACGCGGGATGCATACCGTTCAGTTGAGACTTCGCCGCAAGCTGTTCTGGATCAATGGCACCAAAACCCGCCGCGCCCTGAATTTGATGCACTTGCCGCAGCGCCGCTCCCAGCGCCCGAAAGGTCGCGGCGTCTTCCAGTGCGGCTTCCGACATCGCCGTCATCACCGTCCCCGGTGCCGGCGCCATCACCATCCAGGCGTAAGGCGCAGCACTTTGCGAGCAATCAACGTGCCAGACAGACACCTCAGGCAATCCATGTTGCGGCAAGCGCCGCAGCACCCAGGCATCAACCAGAAAACTGGTATCGCGGCTGAACAACTCCGGCAAGCTGCTGCGGACGATAATATTACGGCCGTCAGGAGAGGTTCCGACATGAACAAGGTGAAAGGTGCCTTGCTCAGGCCAGGGGCTTAGATCAAAGGCCGGCCACCCCATCGTCTGCGCGGCAATCGCCGCCAGTTCAGTGCTGCGCTGCACCGCCAGAGACCGGTTGCGAACGGCGAGTTGTTGCAACTCTCCGTCCGCGACCGAAATATCCGTCTTGAGATAAAATCCCAGACGGCGCTGTTGGGCGGCATCAACCGGCATCCGAAGGCTTAGGCCGCCTTGCGCGGCGCCGCCTGGTTGCCCTGCAGATAGTCGCTGTAACCGAGCAGATTGACCATCACGCCAGCGATGCTGGCCAATTCGGTCTTCTGCGCTGCATTGAGTTCATTGGCGGTGGCGAAGTTAGCCTCCGGCGTCGGCGTGCGCACAGTTCCCCAAGGATAGACTTGCTCCATCTTCTTGCCGTTCCAGGAGGCGTAGGTCATGCTCTCGTTATAGGCAATGCCCATCTTCTTCGCCAAATCACGCATCGCGGCCTCCGGATTGGCCACCAAATCTTCGAAGCGCAAGATGTGGAAGCGGCCGGCGAAACGCTTCTCGAACACCAGCGCGTGATGCTGAATCATCGTCCAGGTCCAGGCATAACGCTGCACTGACAGCGGATACGGACGCTTGCTGGTATCGGCAAACCCGGACCACGGATTGCGCACGACATGCAGCATGTGGCCGTTGGGGAAGTCGTTCAGCATCATCTCGGCGTCGAAGCCGATGACGGGGCTGTAGCCGACATAAGCGTTTTCCTTGCCGCTCTTGTTGTAGTTCTTCCAGGCCTTGAAGGTCGCCTCAAAGAAGGCCGCGACCAGATTGGCGCGGGTGCGTGGCTGGTTTTTCATGATGTCGCAGAAAATAGCCTTGCGATCCTTGTCGTCGGCGACGAAGTCAGCGTCGCGGAACTTGCTGACATGGCGGGCGCGAACACAAGTCTTGAACTCTTCGTCGAAGAACATTTCAAAATCGTCCGCAACATTCCCGTTGAGCGGAAATTCAGGATAGCGATATTTTGGCGGATAGAGGGATGACATATAGTCGTTCATCCGCATATTGCCGATCTGCGACTCGAACGGGTAAGTATAGAGTTCCGGATGACCGTCCAGGAAACGGTGCGTGGTATTGCCGCCATTTTCATACATGGCGGAAATCATGATCAGCTTCATCGGGTTAGTGGCGGTCATGGCCTCGGTCTCTCTTTCTCTGTGTATCAATTTGTTATACGGCGCAGCGGCGCTGGAAATCTTGCAGTTGGCGCAGCGAAAAATCCAGCATTCCTTCGCCCCGATGCGCGGCCTGATACCAGGCCACGGTCAACCCCAACGCTGCTTCCAGCTCCAATTGCGGCTGCCAAGGCAAATGCCGCATTGCCTTCGTTACGTCAAGCGTTAAGAGACCGGCTTCGTGCCAATCCTTGATCGGTTCCGCCCGATAGGCAGCCTGGCCGCCCCACAGCGCCACCAGCCGTTGCACGACATCCTCGACGGCGCGGAACGCCTGCGGCAGCGGCCCGAAATTCCAGCCGTCGGCCAAGGCCTTGTTGCCGGCCAACAAACCCTCGGTCAACGTCAGATAGCCGTTCAGCGCCTCCAGCACATGCTGCCAAGGGCGCACGGCGGCGGGATAGCGAATCACCAGCGGCTGTTGCGCCGCGAAAGCGCGCATGGCGTCCGGCACCAGCCGGTCTTTTGCCCAGTCGCCCCCGCCGATGACATTGCCTGCCCGTGCCGTGGCCAATAAGGGCGCGCCCGCCTGACCAAAATAAGACGAACGATAAGCCGCCGCGACCAGCTCGGCGCAGGCCTTGCTGCTGCTATAGGGGTCATGGCCGCCCAGCCGGTCATTCTCGCGGTAGCCCCAGACCCACTCCACATTTTCATAGCATTTGTCGCTGGTGACCACCGTGACAACCTGGACGCCCGAAGACTGCCGCACGGCTTCCAGCAAATGCACCGTGCCCATGACATTGGTGGCATAGGTGCCGACGGGGTCTTGGTAGGACAGGCGCACAATCGGCTGCGCCGCCAGATGCAGCACCACCTGCGGCTGGAACGTCTTGACCACGCGGGCGATGGTGGCGGGCTCGCGCAAATCGCCATATTCGCCGTCAATCTGCTTGTCCAACCCGGCCTGCAGGAACAAAGACGGCGTCTCCGGCGGCAGGCTGAAGCCGAACACCTCCGCGCCCCATTGCTTGAGCCAGAGCGACAGCCAACTGCCCTTGAAGCCGGTATGGCCGGTGAGCAGCACCCGCTTGCCGCGCCAGACTTCTTGGCGCGCCGTCATGGCGGCCGGCGTCACCACTTTCTCCAGGGCGCCTTGCCCGCCCATTGCTCTTCTAGGAACTGCTTGTCGCGCAGCGTATCCATGGGGTGCCAGAAGCCGGGATGGATGAAGGCGCGCAGCTGATCTTGGGTGGCCAGCGACTCCAGCGGCTCGCGCTCCCAGATCGTATCGTCACCCTTGATCAAGTCCTTGACCTTGGGCGACAGCAGGAAAAACCCACCATTGATCCAGCCGCCGTCATTTTCCGGCTTTTCCTTGAAGGTCGTGACGCGATCGCCATCCAGCGCCAGGGCGCCGAACCGCTTGGCCGGCCGCACGGCGGTCACGGTCGCCATCTTGCCATGGGCGCGGTGGAATTTGACCACATCGGGAATCACTAAATCAGTGACGCCGTCGCCATAGGTCATGGCCACAATATCATCCTGTGGTCCAATAAATTCGAGCGCCCGCTTCACGCGGCCACCGGTTTGGGAATTATCGCCGGTGTCCACCAGGCTGACCTGCCACGGCTCCGCCGCCTGGCGATGCACGGTCATATTGCCGGTCTTCATATCGAACGTGACGTCCGACATGTGCAGGAAGTAATGCGAGAAATACTCCTTGATCATGATCCCTTTGTAACCCAGGCAGATCACGAATTCGTTGAAGCCGTAATGGCCGTAAATCTTCATGATGTGCCAGAGAATCGGTTTGCCGCCGATCTCCACCATCGGTTTGGGGCGCACGGCGGACTCTTCCGCGATACGGGTGCCGAGGCCACCGGCCAGAATAATGACTTTCATGCTCCATCCGCGTCATGCATTTAATACTCTCAAGTGTTAGCGTATTGACTATGCTTTGGCCAGAGCGAAACACTCCCGACACGCGGCTGCGACACGCGGCCGCCACCGCTGCCAACCTTGATATCCTGCCCAGCCGGCGGCCGCCAGCACAAGCGCCGCATAGATGGCGTAGAACACAACAAAAACTGATAGCAGCGGATTGCGATAGAGAATTTCCAGCCTGTGGGTACCGGATGGCACAGCTATTGTCAGCAAACCGTCATTAACAACGAATTCTTGCCGCTGGCCATCGAGATAGACTCGCAAATGCCGCCCTGGCCAAAAGAGATACTGCACCGTGGCCGGCTGCGCGCTGGAAACCTGCATGGAAAGACTGTTCGCATTGTTGGTCGCGAACTGGGTTATGCTCGTATCGGCATCCGCACTCTGCACCCTGACATAGGCATTGTCAAAACGCACCGGCGCTCCGTCGGGAGGCGGAAATTTCAACCGCGCGAACACATAATTGGCGGGGATATTTTCGTCCTTGGCATTACCGTTCATGCCTTGAAATTTATAGACGGCGCCCTCGCTCAGATCGGCAAATTCTGCGATTTTTGGATCATTGCCTGGATGGCCTTCCTGAAAAAGCACAAATTCGGCGCCGGTTTTGCGCAGCCAGTCCCAATCCGGACGCATGACTAATTCGGCTACGCCCTCCTGCCGCGTTATGAACATCAGGCGCCGCAATGCCGCTTCCGCACCGAGATGGGTTTCATAGCCATAGTAACCGCTGAGCTTAACGTCCTCCAGCAGGAACCACGGCATGTTTTTCGAGATGTAGTTGTGCATCCCCGGCGTCATATCCACATATTTAACGATGGGTTTGCTGCTCTGCCCCTTCAGCCACCCTGCCATAGAGATCACTTGCGGCCTGCTGAGCGCCAATTGCCGCTCATGCACCTTGGCGTCGCGCTCCAACCCGTTGTTCGTATAGCGATAGACACCTGAAAGACTGACAGCGAACATTAGCACGAGCGCCGCCCAAACAATGCCCTGGCGCCGAAACAACAGTAGCCCCAACAGGAACAACACGCCGAGCAGCAATTCTCCAACTGCGGCCGGCCCTATCGGGTGTGAGCGCCCCACGGGCAC